>JBILOD010000448.1:0-3773 GCA_044374645.1 Pseudobdellovibrionaceae bacterium
GTCTGGGAAAGGAGTTCAAAGTAACGACCATTTGTAAATAGGCCTCGAAATTCAAAACCATATATTTCATTGTTTTGTAGGTTGAGATTCAGGATTTTAATAGTTTCGGAGGGCGTCACTCGATTCCAGCTTGAGACAGGAGTTTTAGTTGCATGATGGACAACTCGGGCTTCAATTTGCTGAAGCACAGATTGAATTGATGAACTTATGTTGATCTTAAAATCAGGGGTTACAGTTCTTGAGGCAGAAATGTTACCGTACAGATCACTGCTGAGAGTGACACTAATTGCCGGAGTTGGCGGCGGCTTAAATATCCCCACTGTCGTACTGGGCGTCAAAAGTTCGACTCCTTGAGTGAGGGTTTGAAATCCTATTTGAATGACATCAAGAATTTGGGTGTTTGGATTTGGTTTTAACTGAAATTCCAAATGAGCCGATGTTTGTCCGGCGGGAATTGTTAAAGTGATTGGTTGGTTTGAAACGCCTGTTCCATGCACAAGAATGTCAGTGCCATCAATTGAAATGGGTATATCCATGTTTGCAGGCGCATCTAAACTGAATGTCAGCTGACTTAACGAATGCCTTCCATAAGTTTCCGTGGACTGAAATGTCAGCGATTTTTCAGAAAAATTGCGGAACATTAAATTAATGTATTCGCCACTCCAAACCTCACTAGAAATCCAGAGCTCATCAATTGAACCGATGAATGGTTTCACCAAACTTCCAGTGGCATCGTTTTCAATTCCAATAAACCACTTGTCTGTAGGTTGGAGCGTTAGTGTCTCATTCCAAGTGGCATGCTTCTCACCATCAACATGGACAGTGATCGAACCATTGTCATAGGTAAAAACCAACTGGTGCCACTTATCATCGGTCAGGAACCGGTCATTGATACGCTTTATTAAAGAGGTTTTGGAAGTCAGTGAGCCCCCATCGAATCCTAAATTTATCTTTGAGACATTTGTTGAACTGGTTGTGGAGACCAAGGTAAGATTTGAAGTCTGCAGAGGAGCAACTTTAAACCACATACTCATGCTAAATCGGTTTGTTAGATCATTAGCAATGGAGTTTAGCGTCAAATACTTTTGAATGGGATCGCTTAATGTTCGCCCGACTCCAATCACTCCGGTGCCGGTGGTAGTGCCATTATTCACCAAATCATTTGCGCTAGGACTCAAATCGAAAAAGCTATTTTGGTGAAAAGAGTAAATACCAACAAATCCGGTGTCCCAGATACTAGCACTTTCTGATACGGCGGTGTTATTGCCATAATAGAGATAAAAGACTGAACAACAACTCGATTCTTGCCTAAGATTATTTATTTTAACCCAAATGAGGCTTTCGCCATTTGGATCCCATTGCAAAATTTGATAGCTCAGAGGCATATTATCCGCAGCAAAGAAGCGAATATCGGCCCCATTTGTCGTGGCTTTGCTGTAATCAAAAGTTACGGGAGTAAGACGAATTAGGATCGGTACATTTGAAAGTGGCTGAGGTTGAAGCGTGAGATCAATAATAATACCCATTCGATATTGCCATTCGGCCGTTGTTTGCCAAGGAACAGAGTTTTTTGTAATGGGTTCTGGGACAGTTGAAGTTATTTTTATATTTTGAAGCACGCTGGGATTGTTAGTCTGTGAATCCGATGCGTTTTTCGTTGAAGCTTTTGATAAAACATCCAAGTTTAGATAACCACAAGAAGTAAGTGCTAAAACAAAAAGAGAATCAACGAAAAACCTAAGAGCTTTCATTCAAGTCCTCCAGCGACGCCCCAAAAAGCTAAGAAATCTATTTCAGTTTCTATACTATCAAATTTTACCAATCTTATTTACCATTTATGAATTAGGAACGCAGAGATTCACCATATGGATTTAGAGGCTAAACCGTCCAATTTTGACCAGTGCTCCTGTATTGTTTTGAGATGTCTTAAAAAATGGACGACAAGCATGTTGCTACAGACTGTCTCTTAATGTGATTCCAAAAAGCCACAATATTTTGGCCCATTTGTAGGTTTCAATTTTCATTTTCCGTGCTATGACTATTAGGATTCAACACGTTAAAAAAGGATAGACCATGACACGGACTCCCTATGCAGACACGCACCTACAACCCTTGAAACCTGTAAAGCTTGAAACTTCCGCCGGAACATTTGAGTGGGGAAGTTTAAAGAACTGGGTTCTGTTTGCAGGCCCCGATATCATTGAAGACGAGGGCATGGTTTTGGAAGTGGCCCAAGAACTTAAAAAACTCACTCAACAAATGGGTATTCCTTGGATTCTCAAATGCTCCTATGACAAAGCCAACCGACAAAGCTTGGGGAGTTTTCGTGGCCCAGGCCTCAAAGCCGCTTTAGATCAATTGGCTCGTATTAAATCAAAAGTCGGTTGCGCCCTTCTCACTGACGTTCATGAGACCACTCAAGTAGAGGCCGTCGCGGACGTTGCCGACGTCATCCAAATCCCCGCTTTCTTGTGCCGCCAAACCGACCTCGTTGTTGAAGTCGCTAGAACAGGTAAAGTTATGCACATCAAAAAAGGCCAGTTTATGGCCCCGTGGGATATGGCTGCTATCATTAAGAAAGCCGAAACCCAGGGCAACGATAAAGTCTTGCTTTGTGAGAGAGGAACTACTTTTGGATACAATCGCCTCATCAATGATATGACCGGACTGGTCGAAATGCGCTCCACTGGAAAACCTGTGATCATGGATATCACTCACTCGACACAAATGCCTGGCGCCAACAATGGAACCAGCGGTGGTCGACGTGATCTCGCTCCAGCACTGGCACGTGCAGCTATGGGGGTTGGTGTTGATGGCATTTTTGTTGAGACTCACCCAAATCCAGAAGCCGCCCTTTGCGATGGCCCGACCTCAATTTTCTTAGCGCAAATGCCATCTCTTTTAGGACAAATTGAGCGCATTTGGCAAACCCACTTCAAACACAACTAAGTAGATTCAGCTGAATCTAAGTATGGACAAAAACACGAAGGAGTGAATCATGAGTACCATCCCGTTTATTGATCTTAAAACGCAGTACCAGGCCATCAAAGAATCCGTGAATGCACGCATACAAAAAGTGTTAGAACATGGTGCCTTTGTTAATGGCCCCGAAATCACAGAACTTGAGCGTGCCCTCGAAAAATACACAGGCGCTAAACATGCTCTCGCTTGCTCCAACGGAACCGACGCCCTCCTCGTTCCTCTCATGGTTCTTGGCATTGGCCCCGGCGATGAGGTCATCACCACCGCCTTTTCATTTATTGCAACGGCAGAAGTGATTGTACTTGCTGGAGCTAAACCAGTCTACGTCGATATCGACCCAAAAACTTTCAATATCGACATCGCACAAATTGAAAAAGCCATCACTCCGAAAACCAAGGCTATTATGCCAGTTTCGTTATATGGTCAGATGGCCGATATGGACGAAATCAATGCCATTGCTAAAAAACATGGCCTACATGTCATCGAAGATGCTGCCCAGTCTTTTGGTGCAACCTACAAAGGACAAAAAAGTTGTGCCACTTCAACCTATGCAGGCACTAGCTTTTTCCCGGCAAAACCGCTCGGATGCTATGGTGATGGCGGCGCGATTTTCACAAACGATTCTACCATGGCTACCGCAATGAAAGAGATTCGTGAGCATGGCTCTGAGAAACGTTATTACCATACTCGCATTGGCCTCAATGCCCGCTTGGACACCCTTCAGTGCGCCATCTTATTGGCCAAGCTTGAACGCTACGAGTGGGAAACACAACAACGCAATCGTATCGGAT
>JBILOD010000221.1:0-6548 GCA_044374645.1 Pseudobdellovibrionaceae bacterium
TTTCAATCTGTCGCTCCACAAGATGCTTGTTGGCGATGAGCAATTTGTCGTTCTCTGTGTAACCAGAAATCTGGATCACTTCCATACGGTCACGGAGTGCCGCAGGAATATTTTCGAGTACGTTTGCCGTAGCGATAAAGAGAGCGTTGCTCAAATCGAAATCGACATTAAGGTAGTTATCGCGAAACGCAACGTTCTGTTCTGGGTCCAAGACCTCAAGCATTGCTGCACTTGGATCACCACGAAAGTCACTGCCAAGCTTATCAATTTCATCGAGTACAATAACAGGATTCTTGGTCTTCACTTGACGGAGAGCTTGAACGATCTTACCTGGCATTGCGCCCACATAAGTGCGACGGTGTCCGCGAATTTCAGCTTCATCTTTCACTCCCCCCAAGGCAACACGAAAATATTCACGTCCCATTGAGCGAGCAATAGATCGACCCAAAGAAGTTTTTCCCACTCCTGGCGGACCTGCAAAACATAAGATTGGTCCCTTCATATCATTTTTGAGTTTACGAACAGCCAAGAATTCCAAAACTCTGTCCTTCACTCTCTGTAAATCATAATGGTCTTCATCCAAGATTTTTTTGGCACGATCAAGATCCAGATTGTCTTCCGTTTTTTTGTTCCAAGGCAAATCTACCAAAACATCGAGATAGGTGCGAACCATGGATGCTTCTGATGCATCTGGGTGCATTCGCTCCAAGCGCGTGAGCTGCTTGAGAGCCTCGGTTTCCACTGCTGACGGCATTTGTGATTTGATGATTTTTTCGCGTAATTCATCCATTTCTTCAGCCTTTGAGTCTTGTTCGCCCAGTTCACTCTTTATGGCACGCATCTGCTCACGCAAAAAGTATTCGCGTTGTGATTTCGACATTTCATCTTTAGCTTGATTACGAATCTTCTGTTGCATCTGCAACACTTCGAGTTCTGCAGACAAAAGGTCATTCACTAACTTGAGACGCTCTTTGTGGCTCGTCGTCTCAAGAATCTTTTGCGCGTCAGTTATTTTGAGTCCAATGTTACTGGCAATAAGATCAGCTAAACGCCCCGGATCTTGGACGTCGTCGAGGACCAACAAGATGTCGGGCGATAACACTCGGCCTAGTGCAATCACTTTTTCGATTTGCTCTTTAGCCGTGCGAATCATTGCTTCGTATTCAACAACCGCAGTGGAATTTTGAGTCTCATCCACTGGTTCGACTTCAACCTCATAAGAAGGAGCTGTCTTGACGTACTTTTTTACTTTGGCTTTTGAAACCCCTTTGATCAGGATTTTCACCCGGCCATCCGACAGCTTTCTCATACGCATGATTTCAGCCACTGTGCCAACTTGATAGATGCTGTCAGGTTGGGGATTTTCATCTGTCACTTCTTTTTGGGAAACCAAAAAGATAAGTCGGTTTCTTGTCAGCGCATCTTCAACTGAGCGGATAGAAGACTCTCGGCCTACAAATAGTGGTAAAATCATGTAGGGAAAGACGACAATGTCACGCACTGGTAACATTGGCAGAACTGACGGCATTTCAACTGTTTTATCATCAAAACTCATAGAGCTCCTCCGCATTTCGCGAGCGCTAGAACACCCACAACGATATTCTTTTCTCTGAAATCTTCTCGGAACTCTTATAAGTTAGCTTTATGCTATTTTTGTAAAATTGGACCAATGATCTTTGTTTTTAGACCTAGCTCTGGAGTAAAAAGGATTTTTTCTGGTCCAGAGCTAGGCCTCTTTCAGGACTTACAACTAGCCTCATGCTCCTCTTGGCATTCAATACAGTAGAGTGCGAACGGGCGAGCATCCAATCGCTTAGGCGATATTGTAGCTCCACAATCCTCACACTTCCCGTAGCTGCCATCAGCTAGTTTGCTGAGCGCGCGATCGATCTGTAACAAGATCGTACGGTCCCGCTCATGAATTTGATATGACAATGTCAAGTTAGTGTCGACGGTGGCTATTTCCGCTTCATCAGCGCGAGAAAATCCAATCTCTTCCTCTCGCTGTTCTCTCGAAAACTCCACAGACTTATTTAAGATAGCACTCCTCCGTGCTACCAACGCCTGCTTCATCGACATCAAGTTGGCATCCAGCATCCTACCCCCCTCCAAAATCCCTTATAGGATATTGCGTAAAACACAATGGACACATTGATGAATTCAGGAGAGTTAGTCTCAACTTAAAACTTCTGTCACCTAAAAAATAAATGTTGCCGACTAAATAAACAAACACCTAACGCTCATTGGCCAAGTGGCATAAGAGCGCGTTAAGGTAATTTAAGAATTTAAGATTTTTAAGGTGGCTATATAAAGTTGAGCGCGCCACCAAATTCGAGATTAGCGATTGAAGACTTTAATTTGATTGTTCTCAATGGTGTACAACAGAAGTTGTTTAGCAAACTCGCGATTTTCACCGAGAGAAATATTTCCGCCCACACCCTGTACGGCATTCAAAGATTTGAGTTTGTCGCGAAATTCTTCGCGTGATCGCACGTTTTCCCCTAACACACGAGTCAGAAGTAGGCCGGTTTCATAACCTTGAATTTCAAAAGCTCCTGGATCATCCCCAAACTGACTTTTGTATTGTTTTACAAAACTAGGCGCGGCAGGGGATTTCGTATCGATCGCTGCACCATCTACGAACAATATTTGATTGCCTGAGTTCGCTACACGCTTAATGATGGCTTCGTTATTCCAGAGATTCGGCCCGATCAGTTTGGTGCCCTTAACACCATTATACGAAAGCATGGCTGCGATTTGCCCCAATGCCTTAATTCCATCAGCCACAAAGATTGCATCAAAATCGATAACTGGATTCAATACATCTTCTTCAGACTTATGACGTGCCGATGAACCTCGTTGACGCTCGCTCCGTTGACGTAGAGCCCACTTTGCTTCTTCTTGCCTCTCTTCCTGATAAAACGTACCGGCCAATCGTTGAACGGGTCCTGAAAAATCAACTTCGTCTGGCTCATAAGTCTGCGCCGCACGGATTTCACCGCCGCTCGCAAGAACTTCATCCCAAAACAGATTTGCGTACTCAACTCCGAATTTATCATTTGGGTAAATAATGGCGAATCGCCGCATGCCAAGGTCTTTGATACAACGCCTTACCAAATAGCGAACTTGCATTTCACTCGTTAATCCGAAACGAAATATATTTTCGCCCGTCATCGTAATGCCGGATTTTTGCGACAAGGCTAAATTGGGAACATTTAGAACTTGTGCTTGGTCTGCCACCGCACTGGCAGTTTTACTTAACAAACTTCCCACAACGGCAACAACATTATCTTCCTGCACTAATTTCTCTACTCCCTTGCGAGCCAAGTCTGGATTTCCTTCACTATCAACAATCGCGAGTCGTATGGGGCTCATCGACTCCCCATCGAGACCTAAGCCAAGTTGCAAGCCGCGAAGAAGCTTCTGGCCCAATGATGCGTGTTTGCCCGACAAAGGCAATACCGCACCAATCGTTGTGGGATTAACCTGGTTCGCCATTTCCAAGAGTTGAACTTTTCGTTGTGAAATTTCTGCCAACTCCGTTTCTGGCAAGAACTGTGTCACTTTAACAAAGGCAGCAATTGCGCCCTCTGAATCCCGCTGGCTAAGGTAAATTTGCGCCAGTCGATAAGCGGCATGACCACGCAAAAATCCAAAATCAGAATCGTCCACCACATCACCTAACTGGTCACGGTTCATGGTCTCAATTAGCTGCAAAGCCCTTGCCCGACTCTTGGATTCATTCTCCCCTTGTGAGGTCGCAGTCAGGTCCACATAAGCTTTTGCCACCTCTAAAACATCAACTCCCTCAGCTTCAAGAGCTTGAACTTTGAAGGCCTTAAGATCACGAATATTCTCAGCTGGAATTTCAAAATTGGTCAGACAATAATCGACCCCTTTTTTGAGACGATCCCAATCCAAACCGGTCTGAAATGATTTCCCGGCTAACTGGCAGAGTTTGAAGCGGCGATCACCACTTTGACTGGAGCGCGCTGCCCTCAAATAAGCTAAACCCGCATCGGAATGCTTGTTCATTCTTGTATATTCTTGCGCAAGGTGTTGCTCAATTTCGGGTTCGTACTCAGTACCCTTATAAGCGGCTCTTTCCTTAATCAATAGTGCAATATTTTCTTCAGGCTTACCAGTTTTGATCTGCTTCTTTACCTGTAATATTGTTTTTTGCTGTTCGCCGTGTGGCGGTTTTATATCTTTGGCCGGAGTTGAATCTACTTCCGGCAATGAAGAGCAGGATACGTTTGCAACTAAAAACACTGGGATAAAAAAGCCGCTCCAATTGTTCATTTCTTCGTCCTTAAATAGTTAGCCATCTTTTCCTTGAATGATCGTACCATGGGAGTTTCACCAATCAATTGGTTTAACTGCTCAACCAACTCTCTTTGTTCTTTCGTAACTTCATCCGGTGTATCGACAATAATCTTCACCAACATGTCGCCAGCACCAAATCCACCCACTTTAGTAAATCCCTTACCCTTGAGTCGAAAAGTTTGGCCCGTACGGGTGCCAGGAGGGATTTTTAATGACGCCTTGCCTGTTAATGTTGGAATTTCAACTTGAGATCCTAGGATGGCCTCGGTGAAGGTCATCGGCAATTCAAGAATACAGTCATTGGCTTCGCGTTTAAAAAAACTATGATCTTGAATATTGATCACTACAAATAAATCTCCAGAAGGGCCGTTATTCATACCACCATCGCCCTCACCTCGTAACTTGAGGCGTTGGCCTTGCTTAACTCCAGCGGGCACTGTAACGATCAACTTCGCACTCTCTTCAGTATTATTTCGAACCCTGATAAAATGAATTGTTTTTTCACAACCTTGGGCCGCTTCTTCAAAGCTCAAGTTGAGGGAATAGCGTAGATCTGCCCCTTTACTAGCTCGAGATTTCGGAGAAAAACCCCCAGGTCCACTTCGAGTTCCACCTCCGAAAATATCACCAAAAACTTCCCCAAAGATATCTTGAAATGGGTCACCGCCAGGAGATGGGCCCCCTCCCCCGAACCCGCCAAATCCTCCGAATCCACCGCCACTTCCGAAAGGCCCACCTTGGCCCCCTCCAAACCCCTGCGCTCCGGCATGCCCAAATTTATCATAGCCTGCACGCTTCTGCTCATCCGAAAGGACCTCGTAGGCCTCGGTAATTTGTTTGAATTTTTCTTCTGCGGCTTTGTTGCCTTGATTTTTATCAGGGTGGAATTGCATGGCCAACTTGCGGTAAGCTTTTTTTATTTCTTCCGCAGTTGCCCCCCTAGAAACACCTAAAACACTATAGTAATCTTGTTTAGACACCTTGAATTCTCCCCTGCTTCCTTAGCAAAACCGAACAACTTTCGTGGGAGCAACATTATCTGTCTTCAACCTTTCCGTAAAGCCTCAGACAAGCGGTGCTCGCCTTTGGCTGCGCTCCGAACTCGTTTTCCGAAAAGGTTGAAGACAGATAATAGTGCGCCCACCAACTCTGTATTAATTTAAACTAATTCGATTTAGCTTTGGCCTTTGCAACAACAACTTGGGCTGGGCGAATCAAACGGTCATGAAGTTTATAGGCACTTCGGAAAACACGTAAAATGTGTCCTTCGGCCATGGAATCCGACTCTTCAGCACCTAGAGCTTCATGCACATTGGGATCAAAAGGCAAGCCTTCGCACTTAATTTCAGTGACCCCGAAACGGGAAAGTACGGACTTCAGTTCAGCAGCGGTCATTTTAACACCCTGCGAATAAACATCTAAAGTCTCTGGCGTTAGCTGAGTATTCAATGCTCGGTCAAAGTTGTCCACGACTGACAGTACTTCGTTCACCAAACGTTCTGATCCATATTTGGAAATATCAGCGCGCTCCTTAATGGCATTCCGCTTGTAAGTTTCAAATTCTGCTCGCAAATAGAGGTAGTCATTCTTCCATTTTTCGACTTGCTGCTGCAATTGGTCAATAACGTCTACACTACCCTGGGTTGAACTAGCTTCATTGGCATTTTGCGCTGATGTTTCTGTCGTTGTATTCTCTTTGTTTTCCTCTGACACATTAACCTCCAAGTAACTTTTCGATAACCTAAAATCTGGATCTTTATTGTATTTTGTCAAACCAGAAACGTACATTCCTCAAAGACGCGATTGCTGATCAATACCCCTTCAGGTGTTAAACGCCAATTTCCTAAAATCTCCTCAACAAGCCCCTTACGATGGAGATTTTGAAAAATTTCTGCTACTTGCCGCTGCCGTTTCTGACCAAACTTAGCCCCTAACATCTCCAGGCTCAACCCTTGTTTAATTCGTAAAAACACATGGCAATAGTCGGTCAGCGCTTGGTTTTCTGCTAAGATTTCGTAATGATCTGAATCTCGGTAATCTACGATAGAAGATGGTCGTTGAATAGACAAAGTTTCCATTTTTTTCGTGTACTTATGAATATTGTTTGGATTCCAAAATCTTTTGCCCCAGGTATCCTCCGAAGTTGGTCCCGGCTCCTTTATATAAGAGTGTGCGCCAAGACCGACGCCCCAATATTCTTGATCAGTCCAGTAAATCATATT
>JBILOD010000248.1:0-6088 GCA_044374645.1 Pseudobdellovibrionaceae bacterium
GCCAGGACGTGCAAAATTACTAATCTCATAGCGCCGTAGACCCATACCACCAAGAGTTGACTCAATCATATCAAACATTGCCACTTGATCGAGCTCAGGTAATCGGCCCCGCGAAAGGGGGTGGCTTTCGGGCACTGTAAGACAATAGGCAGACAAATGATTTGGCGAAAAACGCCGCACCCACTCGAGGTCTTTTTGAAGATCCTCTCGCGTCTGTCCCGGCAAGGCGAAAAGAAGGTCGAAGGTATAGCTCAGGCCATGGCTGGATAACATATCCAGGGTCTTTCGGGTATCCTCGGCATCGTGTTCTCGTCCCACACTTTTTAATAGAGCATCATTAAAAGTCTGTGCGCCAACGCTAAAGCGATTAACTCCAGCCGCAAGGTAGGTTCCGATTTTGGTTTCATTAATAGTGGCGGGGTTGATTTCAATGGTGATTTCTGGCTTGCTCGTGAAGTTAAATCCATTTTGTTTAAGAAAATCCAGTAGTGACACTAAGAGCTCAGGCTCGACTAAGGATGGGGTGCCACCTCCAAAATAGATAGTATCAACAGGTCGATCTTTTAATAGAGCTCCATAAACCTGTATTTCTTTCTTAACGAATTCGATATACTCTGAAGGTGGCAGAATTGACGATTTTTCATAGGTAGCAAAATCGCAGTAACTGCACCTCTGAATACAATAAGGAATGTGAATATAAATACCAAACGCCATCGGGAGTTTTCTCAAGTGAAGTATAAGAAAATACAACTTAAAAATGGACTAAGCGTACTTTTTATCGAAAGTCATAAATCACCGGTCATTTCCGTGCAGATGTGGGTGCGCACCGGGAGTGCCGATGAAGCTATTCCTGAGCGCGGAATCAGCCATTTCATTGAACATTTGGTGTTTAAAGGCACCCCCAGCTACAAAGTAGGGGAAATTGCAAAAACCGTTGAGGGTTGTGGTGGAGAGTTGAATGCCTACACCTCTTTCGACCAAACCGTTTATTATGTGACAATGCCTGCGAGTGAATCCACAACCGCACTCAAAGTAATCCGCGAAATGACCTCCTGCCCACTCTTTGAACAAGATGAAGTCGACAACGAGCGCGAAGTGGTGATCGAGGAAATTAAGCGGGGTCTTGATTCGCCAGGGCGGGTCGCGAGCCAACTCCTGTTTTCAACCGTTTACAAAAAACACCCCTATGGCATTCCGGTTATTGGCTATGAGAAAATTATCAAAAAAGTGCCAATAAAAACCTTAAAATCCTATTTTGATGGCCGCTACCATCCAAAAAATATGTTTCTGGTTGTGGCCGGCGATTTAAATGCCAAGGATCTCACTAAAGAATTAAAGACTTTCGAATCCCCGAATGCCAAAAAATTTAGAGCGGTTAAAAGGCCCTCTGAGCCAAAACAAAAGACCACTCGAATTAAGGTGCAGACTCACACATTCCAGGACAATTTTTTTCATCTTGGATTCAGAGTTCCTAACGCAAAACACAAAGATGTTCCAGCGTTGGAAGCTCTTTCAATGATTCTTGGTCAGGGCGATAGTTCGCGACTCGTACACCGCCTTCGGATTGAAAAACACTTAGCCAACTCCATCGGCACCAGTTTGTTTGCTCCACAGGACGACGGCCTATTCCTTGTTTCTGGAACCTATAAACAGGATAAATTTGAAGAGATTATGGCTGAGGTGATGAAGAGCCTCAATGAGGTCCGCACTAGCCTGGTAACCCAAGAGGAATTGGCCAAAGTGAAGGTAAATATTGAGAGTGAGCAATACTTCTCTCTTGAGACTGTTGACGGACTGTCACGAAGCTTGGGTTCCTGGGAGTTCATGTTTAAGGACCCTTCGCATTTTGAAGCCTACCTAAGTCAAATTCAAAAACTAACACCTGAAGATTTACTTAAGGTTGCCCGCAAATGGCTTGTTCCTGAGACCCTCACTTTTGTCTCTTTAACTAAAGAACTGGCCTCCACTAAAAAAACATTCACCCAAGCGCTCTCCAAATTCAAGGTGGAGTTACGAAAAGAGCCCACGATCGCACAAATTCTTAAACAAAAGCAGACTGGAACAAAAACTAAGAGCTTAAAGAAAATCGCACTGACACCAAGCAAACCTCAAACTGAAAAAGTCATTCTTCCTTCGGGAGCAACCCTCCTCCTGCGTAAGATCACCGAGACTCCGCTCATTTCAGTGAAGGCGGCTTTTGCCGGTGGCGTCCGCGCAGAGCCAAGCGACCGTCGTTCTATTGTCGAGCTGTTATCTCGCACGTGGATTGGCGATATCGGCGATATGAAGGAACCTGATGTGTATGCATTCTTCGATGCTCGCGCTGCTGCCATCGGTGCTTTCTCTGGTCGCAACTCGATTGGCCTGAACTCAGATTTCCTGAAACCATTTGAAAATGACTGTGGCGATCTCTGGGCTAAGATTTTAATCAACCCATCGTTTCAAGAATCGATGCTTGCGCGCGAAAAATCCGTGATGACCCACCAAATTCAAAGTCGTAACGACAAAGGTGCGCAGCGGGCGATGTTGAAATTGCAGGAGATTATTTTTCAGGGTCATCCTTATCAATTTGATTTATTGGGTACCGAAGAGAGTGTTGCCGCAGTTTCCCCAAATGATCTCAGAGACTATTGGCGAAAAGTGGCTAGCCCTGAAAACCTAGTTATCAGCATCAGCGGTAACATTGATACGTACTACTGGAAAGAACTCTTACAGTCAGCTACGTCTTCGCTCGCTCATGGAGAACGACTCACAAAAGCTTTTACAGCGCGCCCCCCAAAAGAAGCAACATCGCATCACCAAACATTAGACCGTGAACAAACACACATCGCCATCGGTTTTCCGGGATTATCGCTTCGGAATCCTGATCGATACACTTTGCATATTATTGATAGTTTACTTTCTGGCCAGGGCGGACGTCTGTTTATAGAATTGCGTGACAAGAATTCTTTGGCTTACTCCGTAGGCCCTATTCATATGGAGGGTCTAGAAACAGGGTATTTCGGTGCGTATATTGGCTGCTCGCCCGAAAAGACTGAAAAAGCCATTGAGATGTTGATTGCGGAATTCCAACGCCTCATTAAGGAACCCGTTTCGATGGAGGAGCTTGAAAAAGCAAGACGCTATATCGTTGGTCGTCATCACATCGAAATGCAACGCACTAGCCATGTTAATTCATTGATTCTCTTTGATGCCCTCTATGATTTGGATATTAACGAAGCCTTTGAAATCGAAAAAAAATATAAAGCGATCACGCCTAAGGATATTCAAAGGGTCGCTAAGGAGATTTTATCGCAGCCGCCGGTGATCTGTACCGTGGGCCCTAACCCTAACGCTAACTGACCCAACGGAAGACTTTCCTTTTTCAGCTCGATCATTCAACTCTTGTCGAATGATCGAGCTGGCGCTATAACGATACCTATCATTGAAAGGAAGTCTTAGCCGTGGAAACAACTCTGGTAAAATCCCTGTTTCGAGAAACTGACAAATATCTCAATCAAGAAGTCCATCTTTCGGGCTGGATTCGCAAAATCCGTGATCAAAAAAACTTTGGCTTTATTGAATTAAATGACGGCAGTTTTTTTAAAGGCGTGCAAACAGTATTCGATACCAAGCTCGCTAATTTTGAAGACGTTGCCAAACTACCAATTGCGAGTTCCATCCATGTGTTTGGCAAAGTGGTTCAGTCTCAAGGTACGGGGCAGACTTTTGAGGTCATCGCTCATCGCATTGAAATTTATCAAAAAGCTGATTTGAAATATCCGCTTCAAAATAAACGTCATAGTTTTGAGTTTTTGCGCGAAATCGCCCACCTGCGGGCACGCACAAACACTTTCTCTGCGGTATTCCGTGTACGATCAGTGCTTGCCTATGCAATCCATAAATTCTTTCAAGACAACGGCTTTGTGTATGTCCATACACCAATAATCACCGGGTCCGACTGTGAAGGTGCTGGAGAGATGTTCCGCGTAACCACATTAAAACTGGACAAGCCTCCTCGCAAAGAAGACGGTAGCATCGACACCTCTCAGGATTTTTTCGGCAAGGAGACCAACCTAACTGTAAGTGGCCAGCTCAATGGTGAAACTTACTGTGCGGCCTTCCGCAACATCTATACATTTGGTCCAACCTTTCGCGCCGAAAACTCAAACACTTCACGCCATGCCGCTGAGTTCTGGATGATCGAGCCTGAGATTGCATTTGCTGATTTATCGGCTGATATGGAGCTTGGCGAGGCTATGATCAAATTCATCGTCCGCTATGTCATGGAGCAATGCCCGGAGGAAATGGAGTTTTTTAATCAATACATTGAAAAAGGTCTTTTTGATAAGCTCAACAATTTGCTGAATAATGAATTCGCGCATGTCACCTATACTGAAGCTCTTGAGATTCTAAAGAAGTCCGGAAAGAAATTTGAGTTTCCGGTCGAGTGGGGCATAGACATGCAATCAGAACATGAGCGCTATCTGGCAGAAGAACACTTTAAAAGGCCAGTGTTCGTAACTGATTATCCAAAGGCAATTAAAGCTTTCTATATGAAGTTAAACGAAGACGGTAAAACCGTACGCGCTATGGATCTTTTGGCCCCTGGTATTGGCGAAATTATCGGTGGCTCTCAGCGTGAAGATAATCTTGAACAACTGGAAGCTCGGATGAAAGAGGTCGGATTAAATCCTGAGGATTACTCATTCTATTTGGATCTTCGACGTTATGGCAGCTTTCCTCATGCTGGATTCGGCTTAGGCTTTGAGCGCATGATGATGTACCTCACTGGAATGACAAATATTCGTGACGTAATTCCATTCCCTAGGACACCAAAAAATGCACTCTTTTAATCATGGCTTTGCTACTAATGTCCAAATGCTGCTGTGGGAACAACAGCTCATCAAGGACTATGACTTCATCAATTGGGCCTACAAGCTAAAGCTGACGAGGCCCGTGCTTCGCGTAATCACTTCCCGGAGCTATCTCGGGCAATGGGATCCTTTACTCCGAGAACTGAAAATTTCGTCTAAATTAATTCTTGAAAATTCATGGACCATCGTTCGTGAAATTTTAAAGCATGAAATTGCTCATCAGCTTGTAACTGACAGACTTAAAATTGAAGATGGCCATGGCCCTCACTTTAAACGATTTTGCGCTGAACTTGGTTTGGATCCCCGATTTTGGCGATCGCAAGGCGAAATTAATTTTGCCGAAGTTCATTTTGAAACATTAAAGGATTGGCACGGTGACGATGCCAGCTCAGAGTCAGAACGTTTATTACAAAGAGTGGAGCGACTTCTATCGTTGGCGCAATCGTGCAATGAAAATGAAGCCTTGAGTGCCATGGAAAAAGTGAATGAGCTTTTTGAGAAATACAATTTGGAGCTACGGGCCGAAAAAACTCGGCTGCGCCACTTCCATTTCTTGATCATTGATCTCAAGAGTCAAAAGACCAATGCCATTTATCCTGTGATTATCTCTATCTTAATGGAACACTACTTTGTCGACGTGATTATGACGGAGACCTATCAGGCTCTCACCAATCAGCCTTCGAAATCCCTTGAGATTTTTGGCACGCTCGAAAACCTGAAAATGGCCGAGTACGTTTTTCACTTTCTGGTGCAAAAAACCGAAGAGCTGTGGCGTGCAAATTCAAAAACAACCGGCTTCTCTGCCAAACATAAGAGGTCCTTTCAACTAGGGCTTTTACACGGTTTCAACGAGAAGTTGCGTACAAGTAAGCGACTGCGCCATGAAAAAGTCGACAACGCTGTTACTAAGAGTCTACTCCTCATCAAGCAAGACCCCGAGCTGCAGGACTTTATGGCCAGCCGTCACCCGCGTACTTGCAAAAAATCACAAAGCAGCAAACGCGTTTACACCTCCGCCTTTTCGGCTGGACACTCCGAAGGTCGATCCATCGTTCTGAATAAGGGTATTGAGAAGTCCGCGTCTGGTCTAGCTAAGTTGTTTTTGGCCGGAAAAAGGTAGTCTTTCTCTCTGAGGCACACCAGGTGCCTCAGCTGCAAAAACCTCGATAAAAATATCGGTTCTTTTGGAGACGTTCGATTTTGATACACATTCAATGACATCCAGGTCGCCA
>JBILOD010000449.1:0-3766 GCA_044374645.1 Pseudobdellovibrionaceae bacterium
GGCGATTGTAAAATACTTCGATATATTCAAAAATACTCTTTTTGGCCTCCTCTCGGGTTTTGTAATGTTCAAAGTAAATAAGTTCTGTTTTAAGCGAATGAAAGAAACTCTCGGTCGGAGCGTTATCCCAGCAATTACCCTTTCGCGACATGCTGGGCGTTAGGTCGTTGGCGCCAAGTATTAATTGAAAATTATTGGCCGCATATTGCGATCCACGGTCTGAATGATGAATTGCTCCAGGCTTCATTGTCACTCGCCCTATAGCCATCGTAAGAGCGTCTGTAACGAGTTTTTCCGTCATAGTCTCATCCATACTCCAACCCGCAACTTTACGTGTTCCAAGGTCAAGTGTGAGAGCAAGGTAAAGCCAGCCCTCTTCCGTGGGAATGTAAGTAATGTCTGATGTCAAAACTTCACCTGGACCTTTCGGCTCGAAATTACGATCAAGGATATTTTCCGCTATTGGCAACTTGTGATTTGAATCAGTCGTATTCACTCTGAATTTCCTTTTCATCTTGGCGCGCAATCCGGCCTCTTTCATCCACCGGCTTACTGTCGACTGCGTGATCTTTACTCCTTGAGAAAGTAAGGCGTGATAGATTCTCGGAGCCCCGTATCGTTCCTTGCTGTTTTGATGAATTTGCTCAATGAGTATCATAATTTCAATTTTACGTTTTTCTCTCAAGCTTGGATCGCGACCGCACCAGTCATAGTAACCACTCGACGATACACCAAGAACCTTACACATCAACTTGACTGGAAATTCATTGCTATAATCTGAGATAAAGGCGTACTTCAATTCTGGCCTGGCATGAAGTACGCCATTGCCTTTTTTAGGATTTCGCGCTCCATTTTAAGTTTGCGGATTTCCTCTTCTTGCTTTTTGGCGAGGAGAAGAAGCTCCTTCATAGATTCTTGATCTTTAGAGCTTTTTTTCTGTTGCTCGGTCTTCACCCAACGTTTTAGGTCATCTGCATCGACCCCTAGGCGAGTAGCAACTTCAGCGGCTTCGAGTTGCTCTTCAAGAACCATTTTAACAGCAGAGAGTTTAAACTCTTTGGTATGGTACTGGCGCTTCTTATTGGTAGTTTTCTGCTTAGACATAGAGACTCCTATCGGAGGTGCATTATACACCATCCAGTTATATTTTAGGAGTCCGTTCTTTTAGGAAGGATCAGGTTACCAAGGTTGGGCATTTTATTGATACCCTCTACATAGAGGAAGTTTAGATCTCTCGCCTGAGGATCAAATGATCTATTACAGTTCCTGGCATTTTACGGCGATTCACATGTGTTTAATGATTCCTGGCCTCAATTCCAGTCAAGCCATCGGACAGTTCCTGGGTTTGCCTCAGAACATTGTTAGTAGGACATTGGAGTTCCTCGTTAGCGTTGGCTTAGCCAAAGAAAAGAGTGGAGAGTTTTCTTCTGGTCCAGCACGGATTCATTTACCCGCCAATTCTCCATTGGTGGCTAAACATCATGCCAATTGGAGAATCCGTGCGATCGAATCTCTTGATCAGGCAAGAGATAATGACCTTCATTACTCATTGGTGATGAGTATTTCCGAAGACGCTGCGACTCAAATGAGAGAAATTCTATTGAGGGCTCTTCAGAACATGGAGCCGATCATGAAGAAAGCGCTTGATGAGGTGGTTTATACTTTTAATGTCGATCTATTTTGCTTAAAGAAATCTTGACGAATTGTCGTGTCGACGACCAGAATTCAAAAATCAATTTAGAATATCCGTTAAAATTCGTACCCTACAACCACGCTTAAATCATAAAGGCTCATCGTTGTCTGAGTGACACCCTTTTTGATCGACCATTGCTCGGCGCCCAGCCCCCAGCTCCAATAGGCGCGATCGCCCCAATCATATCGACTTTGCCAACGAGCCATGGTGACTTGGGTGCCTTTGCAGTTTGAGTTCAGACAAAGGGGGTAAATGCCTAAATAAGTTTCGTGGGCATCTCCTAGGAGTGAGTTCCAGAAGCTGTTGGGGCCATCATGCGCGAGTTTGATACCCATCAATAGGGAAGCATCGGTTGACGCGGAGGAGTGGCTCAGTAGGCCCCATCGGACGGAACTACCGGGGTCACGGTGATGAAAGTTTTCACTGAAACGATAACCCAGGTCCATCATCATAGTCGTGGAAGCTATTTTGCTTTTAGCAAGAGTATTTTGTGCATAACTAAAGTGTCCACTCCATCGTAAGTGATGTGCAGGGGCGGTTGAGTCAAAAAATCCTTCAAAATACCTCTGAATCTGCAATCGTAGTCCCGTGCTGGTTTCACTGGCTTGAAATGATTCGTCGGCCACTGCGGTCTTGCTACTGAGACTTCCACCAACGAATTGCAAATTTAAATCCCAGGAACGGGCGCGTTCAATTTCATAGGCACCAATGATCTTTTTAGAGTTAGCAGTAATATTGAGAAGACGAGGCTTGTTGAGGCCTAGTTTGAGATTATTAATTTCCCAAATCCATTCATTGGCTTCAGCTTTGACCTTATCGCCTTTATTGCGAGCTGAAATTATAATGCCAGCTTGCTTTTTGAAACGCAGCTGAATATTAGAGGCGTAAGTTTTATTGATCTCCTGTTGGAGGCTTGGGCGATCGGCAGGCAAGGGGAGGTTCTGCTTGTTGATTTCAAGTTCCTGCCGTAAGGGAACTTGGCCGAGGGCTTCGATATAAAGAAACGGATCTTTTAACGAGATTTGAGAATTCCAAGGATAGACCTTTTTTTTTCCATCTTGTTGTTCACGCAGTTTTAAATGAACCAGTGATTTTTCTTCATCATAAAATATATCCAATAAATCAAGCTCAATAAAATCAGTTTTGACCTCGACAGTGAGACCAGAGCTCAAGTTCGCGGCTAATGAAACCGTTTTGATGTTTTGATCAAACTGGATAATTCCGTGTTCGTTCACTTCGGTTCCATTGACGATGATCACGTTTTCTTTTTCCGCATTTTCTAAGCTTTGTAGATTCCATTTGTTCTCACTGCGATCCAGTGAATAGGTAGGGGAGCAGGCTTGAATACGATTCACCTTGGTCTCAATAAAGGTGCAAAAACTGAAAAATGAGTTTTGCAACAGTAAGCCTTCCAGTTCACTATTGATCTCCAACAGATAGCGAGCCGAATCTTTGCGGAGCACAGAGGGCGGATCTTCCGCCACTGGTGGGACAAGTTGAATTTGTTTGGGATCATCAATATCGACCGACCACAGGGCCCGTCCATGGGGGTCTTTGAGGATGAGCTTGCCTCCTACCATAAATTGAAGAGGACCTTCCAGAGTGGCCTTACCTTCTTGATCCAAGGTCATTTTAAGATTGTTGGTGGAAATTAATAAGTTTCCGACTTGGATCGATTGGGCGTTGTGGACCTTGTATTCTAACTTTTGATTCAGCAATTTGACTTGATCTTGGGTGGCTAATAAGTACATTTGAGATTCCATTGACTCTGCTGCCAAACAGAATTCATTGCTCAGAGAAAGAACACTCAAGGAAAAAACGAAAAATAGAGAACCAATTTTCAATATTTGCCACATATCCTTAAGGATCGGAGAAAGTGCTCTTGAATTCAACCCATTTCCAATCAATGCCTGACTGATCGTCCATAGCGATTCTTCAGGCATCGAATGGGGTATCGGCTAAGGTCCTTGGTCGCCAAGCTTGATTAAAAATTGAAACCCAGACCTGCCGTTCCGTAAAGGGCTTGCAAACGAATATTTTGCGTATCGGTTTCGTAGTCATAAGTCTTAAGAC
>JBILOD010000451.1:0-3759 GCA_044374645.1 Pseudobdellovibrionaceae bacterium
TTATGTTTTTCCCTTGCTCTGCTTTAAGCTGAATAAACTGCTCTTTGGTGACGCTCGAGAATTAGAAAAATTCAAAGAGACGACTTATAATGCATGGTGGGGAGGGCATCAAATTCAGCTTATTTACATCGCGTTTCCTATCTTTGAAACCGTACTTCGTCTCATTCCAGGTCTTTATAGTGCCTGGTTGAGGCTCTGGGGGGCGAAAATCGGAAGGAATGTCTATTGGACTCCTCATGTTGAAGTCCTCGATCGTGACCTCGTTGAAGTTGGGGACAACGTCATTTTTGGACATTTGGTGAAGGTGGCGTCCCATGTGGTATCGCCCAGGAAAAACTCAGTTTGGTTGTTTGTCAAAAAGGTGAAAATTTCAACGGGGAGTTTCGTTGGGGCAGGGACAGTGTTGGGACCGGGCACCATTGTGAAAGACGGTAGTTTTGTACCCGCAGGATCGGAGTTTTTTAATGGTCAAGAGCTACATCATTAAAGCGCTGCGATCACTGCTCTGTTTCTACTTGAAGTGGTGTTCCAAGTCTGTGCGTGAATTTAGGCGCTCATTTGAAGACATTGAATCGTCGCAAATGATGACTCTCAAGTCCATCTTGAAGCACATGCAGAATACGGATTATGGCCAAACGCTTAGGCTTACAGAGACCATGAGTTATTCTGAGTTTGCGGCAACGGTACCTACGGTCACCTACGAGACTTTGAGTGAATACCTTGATGGTCGTGCCTGGGATGAGCCGATTCAGTTCTTTGAGTGGACCTCTGGAAGTTCGAGTCCCAGAAAAAAAATCCCCTATACTCAGTCCTTAAGACATAGTTTCGAAGCGATGTTTGAGGTTTGGCTTCTTGATCTTTTGACCCATCTTCCAGAGTTAAAATCAGGGCAATGTTATTTTAGTATTTCACCTGTCAGTTTTGAGACGGAGTCGGAGATCAAATCGGACTTTGACTACACGAGTGGAATGATCAAGTTGATTTTGGCTTCCTTCTCTGTGGTACCTCAAAGGGTTAAGGCATTGCGTGATCCGCAAAGTTTTCGCGAAGTGACGGCCCTTTATTTACTCGCTTCTCCTGAATTAGAAATTGTGAGCGTTTGGAGTCCGTCTTTCTTTCTCAGTCTCTTGGACTACATTAGGCTAAACAGAGTCGCTTTGATGGCCAAATTGAATGATGGCGTGGTGAACACTCAAGCGGGAACGTTTAATTTACCGCCGTCCTGTCGCGCTCAGGCGGTCCAACTTTCAAAGGCGGATTTTGATTGGTCTCAACTTTGGCCGAATTTAAAGTTCATTTCTTGTTGGGGGCATGGCAGTTCTGCTATGGGGTATGCTGAGTTGAAAAAACGATTTCCACGATTACTTTTTCAGGCGAAAGGCCTCCTGGCTACGGAAGCACCTTTGACAATTCCTTTTTTGCAACGGGAGTTGCATTTGCCTCTGCTCAAAGAAGTTTTTTACGAGTTGATGACGGATCAAGGATTGGTCATACCTTTATCGCATGGTAAAAATGGCGAAGAGTATGAGTTGGTAATTTCCCAGAAATCGGGATTTTTGCGTTATCGAATAGGTGATCGGATTCGATTGAAAAGACAGGAAAAGTACATTGGGTTAGAGTTCGTCTGTCGCTCTCGAGTCAGTGATTTGGTGGGCGAAAAACTGCACGAAGCTTTTGTCGTTGAGGCTGTTGCCAAGGCCCGTGTCAGTCACGGAATCTTTACTCTGGTTCCCAGCGTGGCAGCAAATCGCTATTTCCTCGTGAGTGCGGCACCACTTTCTCCGCTCGCCTCAGCCTGTTTGGAACAAGAACTGCGCGCAAACCCTCATTATGACCTTGCAAGGAATTTTGATCAGCTCCTAGCGGTTCAATGCTTTTCCAAACCTGATTTATTG
Organism: Pseudobdellovibrionaceae bacterium; assembly: GCA_044374645.1. Lineage (GTDB taxonomy): Bacteria > Bdellovibrionota > Bdellovibrionia > Bdellovibrionales > Bdellovibrionaceae > CAUJGP01. The sequence continues at coordinate 1,896 of JBILOD010000451.1, forward strand.
ATCCTCTATGAAGAATTTTATCGATCCAAAGGGTTAAAATTGGGTGATATCAAGTGGAATTGTTTATTTCACCCTGCATCCGAGGGGGATTCCTTTATTAGATTCATCGAGAGCCACGCAATGAAGGAGCAAGGCATCACTCCAGCGGTTTGTTTGTCCCCTCGCAAATAGATTTTCTCTTGCGCTTCATAAAATAACCAGTTGATACTTATAAAGCACGTACTGATCCTAATTTCAGAATGGAGTCATGATGATGAATCGGTATTTTAAACAAGAGGGCGAAATTTATCTTCAAGATCATCCGCAAACCTATAAGAAGCTGGCGTTCAATTTTAAAAAGAACAAAGAGCAGGATAATGGCCCCGATCTCGATATCATCTCACAGCGATTCAACTATGAAGATTGTGCCGATGTTTATTGGAACCCTGAGAAATTTTCCCTGCTCTACGGTACTAAGCTTTGGGAGCAAAGTTCGCCAAGTCAGCGCGTCAAGCTCAACCAAATTTATTGGGTGGCCTATTACTCTCAAATTATTTCAGCAGAGATCGCAACCATATTTTTCAATCAAACGAGCGCCGCTGGTTTGTTTGGAATGGAAGACTTTCGAATGGTGTGTGACACACTCGATCTGGAGTCCGCCCAGGAGAGAGCCCATATTAATGCCTTCAAAACAGTTGGGGAGCAATTTGAGGCCAAAGTGTTTGGCGAACGAATTTTCACCTATCCTATGAGAACACCCTATGCGGATACCATGGTGTTTTCGCAGACGAATGCTATCAAATCTTTTTGGCGCAATTTGCAGTTGCGTTCGTTCACTCTTCTTTCTTCAGGCAATGCCTTCATTGGTTGTCAGTATTTTACCGTGCGTGGTATTCGGACCCTCAACGGAAAACTGGTTCAGCATCAGTTGGGGCAGTACCATATGAAACACCCCCAAAAGGAAATGTCGCCGATTCCAGCGCAAATCAGTTACTTTCATTTTTTGGATGAATCTTTTCATTTTAATAGCTCCAATATTATTGGTACCGATATTCTACAGCTCCTCAAACCGCCCACAGCTTTTGAAAAGTGGGTGGCCAACCAGTCGTTGCAAGGAACTCAGCGAGACCACACTCAGATTTCAACAGCCATCAATGGACTCTTTTGGTATGACCCAGCTCTCTATAAGGCGGTCTATAAGGTCTTGCGTTCCTCCATTTTTTCAATGGATCATCGAGAAGCCTTACAGATGATGGAGGCCTGTTTCACTCAGGATTCGGAAGGCACTCAAGAAAGTTGGAAGAGTCGCAATTTGGCACTCAATTCTTATCAAGAGTATCTGGATGGTTTGTCTCATATTGATGAAGTGAATCGCAAAATGTTGCTGATGAAGCGGAATTCTTTACCACTTCATCTCGAAACTAATCGTAGAGAGTTTAACAAATTCAAACGAGGTTTGGGTGAAAATGAATATAAGCTTCCACAATCAATCACACACACCAGTCACACTTCCGGAGCAGACCAATCTCTCTGAAGGGCTTAACATTCACAATTCGCCGGTGCTGTTTGGTTGTCGTACGGGAGTTTGTGGCACCTGTCTTTGTCGGGTGACCGTTGTGAAGGGGACTCTCAATCCGCCCACCGCCGATGAGATTGAGTTACTGGAAATCATCGCTCCTGATGACAAACAGGCACGCTTGGCTTGTTGCATTCAGGGGCATGGCGATATCGAACTCGAAATCGAATACTTGGGTTAATTCGGTCCCCAAGTAGGTCTTCTAAAAAAAGTCTGTGAATCGATAAAATCAGCTGAGATGGGAGTGCTTATGATAATGGATAAAGAATTAAATCAAAAGGTGGGCGTGTTCACGGAAGCTTTACCAGA
>JBILOD010000562.1:0-2829 GCA_044374645.1 Pseudobdellovibrionaceae bacterium
TATGTTGAACAACGCCTTTGATGCCGTCGAGCAAAAGTCTGAGAGATGGGTGAGCTTGAGTGTTGATGAAGATGCCCATCACCTTTTTATTCAAGTCACGGACTCCGGCAATGGTATATCTGAGAATGTGGCTAAAAAAATAATGCAGCCGTTCTTCACAACCAAAGAGCCAGGAAAGGGCACAGGCCTTGGTCTAAGTATATCCTTTGGAATTATTAAAGCTCATGGGGGTGAGCTCTATCTGAATCATCATCACCCAAACACTCAATTCGTGATTCGGCTGCCTAAAACTTGAAATATCTAGTCGTCTAGTCTTGTTTTTCTTGATGAAGAAAAGTTGTAAACTTGTTTTATGAATAAACCTTGGCTGCAAATTCTAGTGCCCTTAGAAAATCTGATACAGTGGGAGGTTTTTATCCTCATTTGGGTCTTAGTGCTGTTTGCCTGGGGCTTCTACAAGTTTTTTCTCAAGCGCCTGTCAGAAGAACGCCATCGCAATCTGCATGCACGGTTTGTGAATCTCAACAAACAACTCTTTAGTCTCACGATTTTATTTGGCGCCTTTTTTACCTTGGATTCTTTTAAAGAGCAGCCTTTATTGTTGCGCGTTTTGCCGTACATTGGCTTGGCCACCGTTGTCTTGGGATGTATCACTTTTATTCAGCTTTGTCGGATCCTGCTTTTGCAGTATTTATTCCTCACATCGATTAGAACAGCGGTCCCCCTATTATTAGTAAATATTTTTACTTTAGTACTCTCGTTGTTTTTAGGGGGATGGTTAATTACCACTGTCTTCGGGATTCAAGTGGCACCGCTCTTAGCCACATCCGCAGCCTTCTCCATCATCCTCGGTCTGGCGTTGCAGGATACTCTGGGTAATCTTTTTGCTGGGATTTCATTGCAGATTGACCATAGTTTTGAAATCGGGGATTGGATCGAAGTCACATCGGGAATTCAAAAAATCACTGGTCAGGTCGTAGAGATCACTTGGCGCTCCACGATTTTGGTGGGCCTCTTTGATGAGTTGATTAATATTCCCAATCGTTTTATGGCTCAATCTCAAATCAACAACTGGACCCGACCTGACGTTCCCATTGCTCGCTCACAATCCCTGCGCATTCCCTATCATGAAAACCTAGAGCACGTGACAGAGACTCTTAATGAAGCCCTCCAAAAGGTGCCAAACATATGTAAGAATCCGCGCCCCATCGCATTGGTCTCGGAACCCGGGGATTCGTGGGTGATTATCAAAGTTATTTACTATCTTGAAGATTATGGTCGATATGCCACGGCAGCAGATGCGGTGATTCGTGAGTGTCTCCATGCGCTGAGAAACGAAGGGATCACTGTGGCCCATCCAATGATTGAAGTCACCTCTTCAGAAGGTGCGTCTCAGGATTCAACCCCCAAGATTTAAGTGTTTCACTGGCCTCTGAATCAGAACTCACTTTTTTAAAGCGAGCCTGCGAAACGCCTTTGACTCGAGCCTGACACTGATCCCAAGTGGTGTGTCGTTCGAGAACTCCATTCACATAGCTCAAATAGAAACTGGAGCCTTTGTCCTTGGAGGCGCCACCATTGCTTTTCATTTCTGGCAATGGAACCTTTTCTGGTAATGGAAAAATATCCACGCGATAGCCGGAAAGAGGTCCAGAGTAGCCCTTTAAGGGGCGACGCTGGGATTGGGCGACAGCGAGTTCATCGACGCGCTCATTACCGACAATCCCGATATGCCCCCGCACATAGCGCCAATCAATTTTTTTTCCTCGAACGGCTCGTGATAACTGTTCCCAAAGGTCCTTATTGAGAACGTCTGCGCCTTCGGCATTCTTCCAGCCTCGACGTTGCCAGCCAAAAATCCATTGTGTGATCCCTCGAATCAAATAAACAGAATCCGTTAGGACAATCACTGACGCTCCCTCTGGGACGAGCTGGAGAGCTTTGAGCGCCGCCGTCATTTCCATGCGGTTGTTCGTCGTCGATGGATCAAAGCCGGAACCTTCGACAACTGTTTGATCAGGGCGACTATGTATAAAGGCCCAGCCACCAAGGCCAGGGTTACCAGAGCAGGCGCCATCAGAATAAATCACATGGGAATCAGTAGAATTTTCAAGCATGCGCCCTATGTAACTAAAAACGTCTCTTGAAAGCTACGAAAATCTTTTCGCCACAGAGTTTTTTGTGGCGCAGGCGTTAGGGGCCTTCAAAAAGAGCCCAGCACTTAGGCTGCAGCTTTTTGATACGTGCCATGCTGCTCGAGAGTGCGATGAAGTTCGAAGACCATATCCGACCAACGTGGTGGCGGGGAGGGCCAATGTCGCAGGAGCTTTTGGTTACTTAAGATCTTGTGTGGAACGGTGCTGCCCGGGACTTCCTGAATTTGTAAGTTCCACTGAAATTGACGATTCAGTAAATGGAGTAAATCAAATTCTGAAATTGGTTGTGATGCCACCTGAAATAATCCACTGAGGGGCAATCCGTGACGAATCAAATCGGCCACTAATTTGGCTAAATACACTGTGGAAACCCCGCAATAGAAATGGCTTTTAGAGGCCGCCACCTTTTGTGTGGGATTCTGGTTCAGTCTCGAAAAAAACTCAGTGGAGTTCTCGAGTTCTGGGCCCAAAAAAGAGGATCGAATGGTGAGGCATTGAGAATCATCAATTTCACCCAACGCTTTGGCGCGTCCATAAATCGAGCGAGCGTCAGGAAGTGAAGATTCATCATAGGGAATATCTCTACCCTCGAAGACTTCATCATTACTAAAGTGAATTAAAAAAGCACTATGGCTGCGGCACCATTCATACAAGGACTGAGGAAAAAGCGCAT
>JBILOD010000452.1:0-3741 GCA_044374645.1 Pseudobdellovibrionaceae bacterium
TATTTGCAATCGATGGGTATGGAGCTCGGAATCGAAGTCGAGGGGGCCATAGGATTAGTTGGCCTTGGCGGCGAGGCCGCCATTGAAATGGTTTGGGCTCGTACCAAAGAGAGCGTGGCTCGTTTGCAAAAAAAGCATTTTCCAGAGGGCCGTCAGATGCAGCCTTGGAATGTCGAAGCCGAGTTTGGTCAGGGCGATTTACTGTTGGCCACAGATCTTTCAGACTCTTCGATTGAGAAACAAGTGGATGACATAATGGGGGTACTAAAAAACACGCAAAATATTTTGAATCCCAAACGTATGCGAGAATCTTTGATTCGTGAGGTTCAGAAAATCAAAACGTGGGTTACCACACTCGAAGTATCACTTCCAAATTCAACTTGGCGCCCATATAAATTTCAAAATCGAATTAAATTGACTGCCGAAGGGATGGTTCAGCCAGGACTCGAGGTTGGCGGGATGATCCTTCCTAAAAGAACGGACTCCTAAAATATAACAGGTTGGTGTATAATGCGCCACCGTTAGGAGTTCCAAATGTCTAAGCAGAAAACGTTGACCCCAAAACGTCAATACCACACTAAAGAGTTTAAACTGTCAGCAGTGAAGATGGTACTTGAAGAGCACATCGAGGCCAATGAGGTCGCAAAACGCCTTGGTCTAAATACTAATGATCTTAAGCGTTGGGTTAAATCAGAAGAGAAGAAAAAGGTCACTAAGGACCAGGAGGCAATGAAGGATCTTCTTCTCGCCAATCGAAAGCTGGAGGAAGAGAATAAGCGGCTGAAAATGGAGCGTGAAATCCTAAAAAAGGCAATGGCGTACTTCATGCCAGGCCAGAATTGAAGTACGCCTTTATCTCAGATTACAGCAATGAATTTCCAGTCAAGTTCATGTGTAAGGTTCTTGGTGTATCGTCGAGTGGTTACTATGACTGGTGCGGTCGTGATCCAAGCAATAGAGAAAAACGCAGAATTGAAATTATGATTCTGATTGAGCGCATCCACCAGAACAGCAAGGCACGATACGGGGCTCCGAGGATTTATCACGCCTTGCTTGCTCAAGGAGTAAAGATCACGCAGTCGACGGTAAGCCGGTGGATGAAAGAGGCTGGATTGCGAGCCAAGATGAAAAGGAAATTCAGAGTGAATACGACTGATTCGAACCACAAGTTGCCAATAGCGGAAAATATCCTTGATCGAAATTTCGAGCCGAAAGGTCCAGGTGAAGTTTTAACTTCAGATATCACTTACATCCCCACTGGTGAAGGCTGGCTTTATCTTGCTCTCACACTCGACCTTGGAACGCGTAAAGTGGCAGGCTGGAGCATGGATGAGACTATGACGGAAAAACTCGTCTCAGACGCCCTTACGATGGCTTTAGGGTGTGTCAATCTAAGGCCAGGCGCTATTCACCATTCCGACCGAGGATCTCAATATGCCTCAAATAAATTTCAAGAACTCCTGGAGAAAAATAAACTGACTCCCAGCATGTCTAGAAAAGGCAACTGTTGGGATAATTCTCCCACGGAGAGTTTCTTTCATACGCTAAAAACAGAACTTGTTTATTTTGAGAACTACCAAACCAGAGAGGAAGCCAAGAAAAGCCTTTTTGAGTACATTGAAGTCTTTTACAATCGACAACGACTTCATTCATCGCTCAGCTACAAAACACCAGTTGACTACGAACAAAGTTTTGATAAATGTGCGTAAATCCGAGTCCGTTTTTCTTAGGTAAGATCAGGAGTATCATAGTCAAGCTCGAGTGGACATTAAGACCTCGAAAACCAAATAAGACTAAACAAAATTTGGTTGAGGTTAAAAATGGTCAGTTTTTGCAAGGGCTGGCATCTGATTTTGAAGTCTTACGACCTCTTATGAGTTCCAAAGAATATTACAAGTTGACGAATGTAAAACTGGGTATTGGGTTGGGAATAGAGGGAGATTTAGGTATCGCCGAGGGGGAGGCCGAGGTCTTTGGAAATCTCTTTTGGAAGGAATTTCCGCGAAACTCAACCTTGGATTTGCCATTACGTATCGATCAACCAGTGAGTATGGTTAATTCGGCCGGAGCTTTGACGGAAGTAAAACGGTCACAGTGGCATCGGGGCCTAGAGAAAGCATCTCAGATTTCGTCTTTTATCGTTAAGACCGCGACGGATTACGAAAAGAAAAAGGAAAAAGAAAAATCGAAAAAAGAACGTGATTTTGAATTGGCCTTTCTTGAAGTTGAATTTGAAGTGAGTGCTTCGGGATCGACATTCCTCCCAACACTGGCCAAAAAAGGAAATGCAGATCTTTATTTTGTTAAATCAAATCGCTTATCGAATTGAGGGTATGAAAATGTCTATGATTAAATTAAGTCAGTTTTTGTTTCTGAGTTTTTCTTTGATGTTCATCGATTTGAGTTGGGGATTGGCTCCTCGCATATTAGAGAAACGCGACATACAAGGTACCGTGGACACTCGATTGCCTATCGAAGTCGAAGATCAAGAATGGTATTTCTCGCGATTCGCATTCACATTGGCACCATTTGCTGAAATTGATCTCGAGTTGCTCGAACTGAAAATTCAGCCCTATGTTGAAATTCGTTTTGATCGAAAGGTTATGCGCTAATGCTGGCATGGGTTCGTCGGTGGCACCGGTTAATGGCTTGGCTGGCGTTTTTGCCTGCCGCTCTTATTATCGCAAGCGGGACCATTTTACATTTACGTAGAGTGGTGCCATGGATTCAACCCCCTGTGGCCAAAGGGGTCCCTGGTCAACCCAAATTGGAAATCAACGCGGTATTTGATTTAATACTAAAGAATTCTGCGCTTCGAGATGAGAGGCAATTGAGCAGTTGGAGTGATATTAAATCGATTGAGTACAAGCCCAATAACGGTGTCTGGAGTTTACGAAGTAAATCGAACTTTGAAGTGCAAGTTGATGCCAATAGTGGCGCAATAGTATCTGCGGCTCCTCGACGCTCAATTTGGTTGATACAATTGCATGAAGGCTCCCTCTTTGGTGACGTGTTTTTATGGCTAGTATTTTTTCCAACTGGTTTACTATTAGTTGTCCTTGAAGTCTCAGGTGCCTATCTTCTCTGGGATTCGTGGAAAAGAAAAAGGAGTAAACATGGCTCCGGTTAATTCTATGACGGGTTTTCGCTTTGGCATTGAGGCTGAATATTTATTGGTTGACGCAAAGACCTTTGAACCACTTTGGCATACTCAATTAGATTTTGCGAAATTGAATAAAGCCCTCGAAGAAATTCCTCTCGATGGAATTCCCAGTTTAGATGGTTTGGAGTTGGAACCTCCACACCAAAAACTGATGCCCTATGTTGTTGAAGGCTACCATGTCCCTAATGAAAATTTTGAAATGACCGATATCAAACCGAAGGGGGTCGAGATCCGAACGCCGATCACGAATTCGCTCGATGAGTGTATGAGTGTTTTTGCCGATTTGCTGTCTCGGTTGCAAATAGGGCTTTTGAAGTACGGTTACAGACCAGTAGCGCTTTCACATCACCCAACAGAAAGCCAATTTCGTGGTCCGCAAAATAAACGTCGACATGATTTTTGGCAATGGGCGATGGAAGTCATGACAACCTATGGACCCGATATCAATGTAAGTCTTCCTCCAGAGATGTCGGCCCAACTCAATACCGCTGATTTGGAGGCTAAAATAAATTATTATGGACCAGCCCTAACTGCCCTTTCAGTGAATTCTCCTTTTTTAGGAGGAGAGCTCTGGAAGA
>JBILOD010000085.1:0-10351 GCA_044374645.1 Pseudobdellovibrionaceae bacterium
AAGTTTGCTCTGAGAGCGAGCCGAAGACGTTGATAGACGCCCAGATCATCTTTGGAAAGCTGAGGACCTGATAGCAACCAAGCATAGTAGTCAACGAAACTCATAGTGAGATTTTCTGGTATCAACTCAATGGCTCGACGATTCTTAATCAAGACATAGTTTTGATGGACTTCGAAATCAGAACCAAGCTTTGCCTCAGGCCGCACTCTAAATCGAATCGTAAATCCTGTACCACGATAACCAGACCGTTGCCCCATCATTGTATAAAAGCCATCACCATAGAACGCTGACTCGCCTGGGTGTCCTGATCTAGAACTCAAAACATTTGGAAGCAATTTGTGCGATCTCGTGATTGCTTCATAAACTGAGAATGATTTAGTCTCATGAGCGACGATATCGATACCTAAATCCTTAGCTGACTTCCCCGCTTTCTCTCCTAGGGGTTTGGTCTCTAGAGGAAACTTATCCATCCACCAGGCCACTGAATAATCTTTACTAGGGACCCCTATTTGCAGTAATTTTTCTTTCAAACCAACTTCTGTAAGAGTCTTCATCACTTTTTCTACATCGATAGAATTCTGAATGAGCTTGGGAGCATTTTCGGCAAACCACTTCGGTAAATAGGAATTTTTCTCGATATCCTTTGGTCTGAAGGATTTGATGAGAGTTAGCAGTCTTGGGAGGTCTTCAGGGCGAATCTCCAGATCAAGTTGAAATACCTTGATAAAATATCGAATCACAGCCAAGATTGGCGGATTGCGTCCTTCGATGGCAAACCGAGTTGTCTCATGACGGTCCGAAAAATAGAAATGTATTTTACCTTCCATCAGGTCGTTAAAAAAACCGGAGTCACTCCCCTTATCCCAAGCTCTCAAATCTCTAATACGATCAATATTGGAGGCAGGGTCAGTGATTTCGATCATTCCAACGGACTGTGAGTCTGTGTGTTGATTCATGAAATCCGGGTTGTTGAGGAGAGCCAACTTATCACCCATATTTTCAGTCAATGACCGAACCTCCCAGGCTTGTTTCGATGATTTGGTTCCTTGCATATAAGGGTAACTCTCAATTATCTGCTGCTCCAGAATTTTTATTTTTTCAATTGAACCATCAACGACAATATCTAAATCTTGAGTAGATCGATAAATATTGATGTATTTGTAGTCGAACCGAGCTTCGTGAAAGCGATGATCACCTCTAACCCTTAATAAATCCCATTTTACATAGTGGCCAAAAGAAGCCGCGGTTCCCCCAAATAAATAAACTTTAACCCCTAGTTTCAACGCATTTTCTTTAATAAAACGAAACTCCTCAACTCGCTTCATTTGCAAAGAGAGATAGTCTGCAAATTCAGATTTGCTGATCACATTGACCTGAATCCGATCATTACTCAAAGTGGTATGCGAATACCCATTTTCCGAAACTAAATGTATGGCCAAAGCGATTAGCCCGAGGATCATGAGACTGTTAATCGGCCTCCAGTTTCTGCAAAACGACCACCCAATAGCCCTTTTGGTGAAGGTTCCGGAACGCTCTTTTTTCGAACTAGCTCCAATATGGCGCCCTAAGTCCAAAAGTTTGACAGTTAGAATTGCCGAATTCATCGCAATTTCCTCTCACGGGTATGGGCATTGCCCACCTGCAAAAAGTTCGCCATTGCGGAAGGCAGGTAGGGTGGTTTCATTTTTAAAACTGGACAAACAGATTTTGTTTATGCTATTTGGTCATAAATTTATTTCATTTACACTAATTGGTCATACGTGGCCATTTTCAATGAAAGGTTTCTTTATGACTACAATATCCAATTTTTTTGCAGGCCTGAGCCTTTTCATCCTAACAACGGTTACAGTCCATACCTACGGTTTTGGATTAGAACTAAAATCTGGTACTGATTGTGATTGGGCGGATATCGAGCAAAAGGGAATCGACTTGACGAGCCAGGTGTTTAACGGAGCTTTTTACTTGCATAAGGGAATGGGTATAGTCGGAACAGCGACCGGTGATGCGACTTCTTGGAGAGAAAATGTTTCGCAAGATATAAATCAGGCTGCGGCAAGCAACTGCCAATCTCAAGGTGGATCTCCCTATCGAATTTGTTCCAATTTTAGCTCAGGTCGATGGCAATTTTTTCATTCAATCACTTATGTCTGTTTGTCTGAAAATGAATATAATGAAGCCCTTAATTCAGGTATCATAAAGGAATCTTGGCTTGAGAAAACCTTTACCCAAGAAAACTAAGAACTAAAAATAGTTTATATAATGGGGCTATTGAATGATCGCCACTCCGACTACAAATTTCATTCAAAAGTAAACGTCCCATAACTTTTACTAGATTTGACTAATGATCAATTTAAATATTGGACGGCATGGTTGCAACGCTCAATGTGACAACCATGCCATCAAATCAATAATCGAGAATTAAAGTTCCTGCATCGCAGGCAAACCCTCAACTTCGAAGGCGCGCTCACGAGCTTTTTTCAAAGCGATCATAAATGCTTCCGCCGCATCACTCTCAGTTAAGCAAGGAATGCTATAGTCGATACAAGCGCGACGAATGTTAAAGCTCGCCTCGATCGATTGACGACCAGAAGTGGTATTCACCACCAAGCTCACACCACCCGAACGAATCTTGTCTACGCAGTGAGGACGACCTTCATGCACCTTTTTGTATTCCACACAATTCAGCCCATGATCTTTAAAATACTGTGCCGTGCCTTTTGTTGCCGACAAAGTATAACCCATTGCCAACAAATCACGAGCCATCACCAGCATATCCTCTTTATCCTTCTCCCGTAATGAGAAGAACACTTCGCCTTTTTCAGGAAAGCGCATATGCGACGATAACATTCCCTTCATCAAAGCTTCACCGTAGTCACTACCACGTCCCATGCTTTCGCCGGTGGACTTCATTTCAGGGCCCAAAATTGAATCCGCTTCTGGAAATTTTTTGAATGGGAAGACAACACCCTTCACCGAAACACCCGGGCGAGATCGCCAAACAAAACGTTCAGGTCTTACCTTATCGCGGGTCTCCCCCAGCATTGATGCAACACCCAAATCGATTAACGGAATGCCCGTGGCCTTCACCACAAATGGAACAGAACGCGAGCTTCGAGGGTTGGCTTCAAGCATGTAGATCTGATCTTTTTTAATCGCCAACTGCAAATTCAAATGCCCCAACACTTCAATACGATCAGCCAACTGTTGGCTCATGATTTCGACTTTATCAGAAATCTCCCGACGCAATCGTTGTGGAGGAATCACACCCTGACTGTCTCCTGAGTGGACACCTGCCGCCTCAATGTGTTCCACCACACCACCAACAACCACCCAGTCTTTGCCTCGCACGAGATCGACATCGACCTCCAATGCTCCTGCCAAAAACTGATCGATCAGACACGGACGGTCTGAGCTAATCGCTTCTTGGTGACGTTCAAAATAGCTCACCAACTCTTCGGCACATTCCACCACTTCCATACGGCGACCACCAAGAACGTAACTCGGACGACAGATCACCGGATATCCAATGCGATCCACCACGGCCTGAGCTTCTTTCAGGTTTTGAGCCATTCCGGACTCTGGAATTTTAAAATTCAGCTCGCGACAAATTTGATTAAACCGACCACGATCTTCGGCCAAGTCAATCGTTTCCAAATTAGAGCCCATCACCTTGAAACCTCGCTTAACAAGGCCAGGAGCACAGTTGATCGGGGTCTGTCCCCCCAATTGCACAACGACTGAATCCACTTTTGAGGCTCGTAGGACTTCAGCGACATGCTCTTCAGTGAGTGGTTCGAAAAACAGAAAGTCTGCAGTGTCATAATCGGTGGAAACAGTTTCTGGATTGGAGTTGATCATACAAACTTCCCAACCCTTTTTCTGAAATCCCTTCACTCCGCGCACGCAACTGTAATCAAACTCAATCCCTTGGCCAATACGGTTCGGCCCACTCCCCAAAATGGCCACACGTTTTTCGGCTCGTGGCAAATCCACGGGTTTCGACCAATAGGTCGAGTAGTAATAGGGCGTCGAAGAGGCAAACTCACCCGCGCAAGTGTCAACTTGCTGAAAGCTTGGCAAAACCTGCTCTTTATGGCGCCATTCGCGAATTTCCACTTCGGTTTTATTCGTTACACGTGCAATTAATGCGTCCGAAAAACCACGTTTCTTCGCCTGATAAACAAGGTCGGTTGTTAAATGCGAACTTTTGAGCAAAGTTTCGAATTCAACGAGAGCCTTCACTTGCTCCAAAAACCAAGGTGTGATGAGTGTGAGTTCATAAATTTCATCTACGGTCCAGCCATCGCGAAACGCTTGATAAACATGGAACAATCTCTGGCTGTTGGGGTAGGAAATCTTATCCACTTCAACCACTATCTCCGGAAAACCTTCACGATGACGTTCTAAAGAAAGCACGGCTTTCATTAGGGACTCTTGAAAGGTTCTTCCAATTCCCATCACCTCGCCAACACTCTTCATTTGGGTCGACAAAAGATCCTTAGCCCCCACAAACTTTTCAAAGGCAAAACGAGGAATTTTGGTAACGACATAATCAAGTGCTGGTTCATAGCACGAAGGCGTGGTCTTGGTGATATCATTTTGAATCTCCTCAAGACGGTAACCAATTGCCAACAAAGCTGCAATCTTCGCAATCGGAAACCCAGTGGCTTTAGAGGCCAACGCCGATGAACGACTCACTCGCGGGTTCATTTCAATAACAACTCGTTCACCTGTTTTGGGATGTACGGCGAATTGAACATTCGCTCCACCCGTCTGCAAGCCGACTTCATTGATAATCTTGCCAGCCTCATCGCGCATGGCCTGATACTCTCTATCCGACAAAGTTTGTTGGGGTGCGATCGTGATACTATCGCCAGTGTGTACACCACAAGGATCAAAGTTTTCAATAGTACATATGATCACAAAGGTACCATTCACGTCGCGCATAACTTCGAGTTCGAATTCCTTCCAACCCAAAATGCTTTCTTCGACCAACACTTCGCTGGTTGGACTTTCATGAAGTGCCTGCACAAGCATTTTCTGATACTCTTCCGGAGAGTAGGCAATACCTCCTCCACCGCCACCCAAGGTGTAATTGGGACGCAAAATCAACGGATACCCAAGTTCATCTCCCACTTGCATTCCCTGCTCAAAGGTTCGCACTAAATGACTCTTTGGATATTTGGCACCCACTTTATCAAGAATATCCCGGAACAATTCGCGATCCTCAGCGGCTTGAATCACTTTAGGGTCGGCGCCGAGCAAATGCACATTGTGCTTTTCCAGTATACCCGCACTGTGAAGTGCCAGTGCGAGATTGAGCGCTGTTTGACCACCTAAGGTTGGAATGATGGCTTGTGGTCTTTCTTTCTCGATGATCTTTTCAATGAACGGAACCTGCAAGGGTTCAATGTACACACGCGTGGCAATCTCGGGGTCCGTCATGATGGTGGCCGGATTACTGTTCACCAAAATCACTTCCAACCCTTCTTTCATAAGGGCCTTACATGCTTGCGTTCCCGAGTAATCAAATTCACAGGCCTGACCAATAACAATTGGACCACTTCCTAAAATCAAAACTTTTTTAAGATCTTGGCGACGAGGCAATGGCTCCCCCTATACGTTGTGACAGTAGATTTTATCCACAGTCACATGTTTGTATTGTTCATATTTGTAACGCATCTTTGTGAGTCTCAAAAGCAACTCTTCCACATTCAAATCTGGATTTTTTCGATAGCGTTTAGCTTCTTTTAAAATAAACTTTTTTGCCTCGGGCGGGTGAAAACAAAATCCCCGAGTAAATATGTAACTGTCACCAATTGGAATCATGCGCACTTGAAAAATCTCATCGTCCGCAAACCCTGACATGAAAGGCGATTCTTTAACAGTCACTTTTTTGTCCGCAATCAAATCCCGAATGATTAAGTTGTTGTCTTTGGTTTTGATGTACTCAAACAAACTGTGCCGATGTCGCTTCATAATTGTAAGCATTTCAATTTCTGCCGGAGTATACTTTAACTCTCGTGGCAAAAGCGCCCCTTCGAGAGGGGTACAATCATATCCCCGTAGCTTGCGCGTAAAAAAATACCAATCAAAAAATTGGGCCATTCGCAATTCAAAATGAGACGACCCTTCATCAAACACGCTCGAGCTATCAAAGAAGTCCCGCTTGGCTAAGCGAATTTCATCTTGGAACTGCTCTCCAGCAAAAAACTGGAGAATTTTGTCCATCAAATTATTGTATTCAATGATCATAATTTCTCCACGAAGTATCGAAAGAGTCCTTGAGCATCGTGAGGTCCAGGATGGCTTTCCGGATGGTACTGAATACCCATACAGCGTTTTTCACTGCTAAACACACCCGCTACGGTTTGATCATTCAAGTTCACCTGAGTGACCTTCACATGAGTGGGAAGGGTGGCGGCATCCACCGCATAGCCATGGTTCTGGCTGGTTACATAAATTTTATTGAGGAGATCATCTTTAATTGGATGGTTACTTCCGCGATGACCAAACTTGAGTTTGTAAGTTTTGGCTCCCAATGCAAGACCCAAAATTTGATGTCCCATACAAATACCCATCAGTGGTTTCCATCCAATCAACTGGCGAACGGTATCCACGGCCATTTGCACATCCAATGGATCACCAGGTCCGTTTGAAAGCATCACTCGATCAGGATTCCACTCTTTGATTTTCTCAAATTGAGTACGACTTGGGAACACTCCGACTTCAGAACAAAAAGGCAGTAATTCACGAATGATGTTCTCTTTACAGCCAAAATCGAGCAAAGCAATCCGCGGGCCTTTTTCCTTTTGCCCCTGACGCACTTGAAAGTTCTTTGTTGATGTCGCATAAACCCAGTCTTTGTCTTTGGATTTTTCTCTTTGAATCAATGGTTTTGCCAATTCCAGAGCCTCAGCTTCACCACTGGCCTGCACCAAAGCACCCCAAGGTGTTCCGCCTTGACGAAGACGCAAAACTAAGGAACGAGTATCCAGCTCTGTAACCACTGGAATTTTGAATTCACGTAGACGTTCAAGCCATGCCTGATCACGTGAACCAGCCTGCATTTGTACGCAAACAAATCCTTGAAGCCAAAGACGATGAGATTCCCACACTTCGCGCTCAACCCCATAGTTGCCCATCATCGGTGCCGTCATCACCACAATCTGGGTGAAGTAACTAGGATCAGTGGCGATCTCTTCGTAACCAGAGTGTGAAGTGTTAAAAACCACCTCACCCGCTCTTGGCTCTCCTCCCAACCATTGTCCACGGTAAATTTCGCCAGTTTCTAAGACACAGTATCCATGTTTCATATTCACCCCAAAAGGCTCTTGAGAAGAGCAGTTCTAATGTAAACACCGTTATTAACTTGATTGAAAATTCGACACCGTGAATCTTGGAAAATGGAATCATCAATTTCCAATCCCCGATTCACCGGGCCTGGATGAAGAATTAACGCCTTAGCATTAAGTGCTTTCAATGACTTCTCATTGAGTCCAAAATGTTCATGATACTCTTGAGCGTCTAACTGCATTCCATTGGTATGCCGCTCGAGCTGTAACCGCAGCGCCATCACAGAATCACACCACTCAAGGCCTTCGCTCAAGCGATCAAACCACTTCAATCCAGGAACTGGAGTCTCCGGCTTGAAAATTTGTGGTCCGCAAGCTGCAACCTCTATACCCATTTTTTGAAAAACTTCAAAATGCGATGATGCCACACGACTGTGTAAAATATCACCCACAATCAATAATCTATGTCCCTTAAGTTCGCGCTCCCGCCAAAGTGTGTACAAATCCAAAAGAGCTTGCGAAGGATGCGCCCTAGACCCCCAGCCGGCATTCACAATAACGGGCTGAATCGCAGCATCAATGGCTTCCAGATTAAGTCCGCTCCCACAGCGAATGATCATCACCTTAGGATCCATAGCTGCGACATTCATGATTGTGTCTTCTGGAGTTTCGCCTTTGCCCAAACTCGATCCCGACATGGTATCAAGAAGTACAGGCCCAAGACCTACCCGCCAACAGGCTGATTCAAAACTCATTCGAGTTCGAGTGGAGTTCTCAAAAAATAAGAGCGCAGCCGTACCCCGGAACCTCCAATCTGCCTCTTTTTGCTGTCGTAAATCTTCAGCAACTTGAAACAGGGAGACCAGATCCTTACGCTCGAAATGACGAAAATCGAGGAAGCTATTTTTTGTGGAATTCATTAAGGGTTGAAACTACGAATCCCGAAGTCCTATGTCAATCTCGTTGTAGCAGGAGTTGAGGAAATCTAAAGTAAGCAGAAGTTTATCACAAATCGGAACGTATCCGATTCCAACGAACCATTGGACCTCTGTCTCGAGAATTGCGCGACCAATCTAGCGAAAACCAAATTCCGATGACCTTAGCCTCAATATTGGCCATGGGCACTGCTCCCCAATAACGCGAATCATCACTCGCATCTCGATTGTCGCCAATGAGGAACACTTCTCCTGGAGGCACCACCAAGGGGCCAACAACCTTATCCTCCCCCTTATTCTGCGCAAACATCACCGAATATGAACGAAGACCATTGGATTCTTTATAAAACTGCATAAACTCTGAGCCCGAAATGTCAGAAAATTCAGTTCCAGGTACTGAGTCCAGAGCGAAGGGCTGCTCATTAACTAAAATTTGTTGGCCCTTAATTGAAATATGATCTCCAGGAAGTCCGACAACTCGCTTGATATGCACGGTATCTGGTTTATTTGGATACCGAAAGAGCACCAAATCACCCTTTTCTGGTAGACTTTCTTGGAGGCGTAGATTGGAAAATGGAACCTTAACCCCATAAGCAGTTTTGGAAACCCACACAAAATCGCCAACTCTCAAGCTGGGTGCCATACTCCCTGTCGAAATCCGATAGAAACCAATCAAAAAGGTCCTCAAAAAAAGCGCCAGCGCAAAGGCCAATAGCAGCACTTCCATAAAATCTCGCCAACGTTGAGCCTGCGTCTTGCCGCCCTTTTCCGTGCCCGTAATAAATCCCATGTGCCAACAAATCCTATTTGACTGATGTAAAGAGTCTTCCCCAGCGTATGGTATTAGGATCACAGATAAATGGAGCTGCTGGCAATGTGTTTTCACAACTTAGCCATACGGATCCAGCTCTTCCAATTAGGTTCTTAATGGGTACAAAGCCCCAAATGCGTGAATCATGAGACTCATCTCGATTATCGCCAACCACATAAAAATGCCCATCCGGGACCGTAATCTTGTGGCCCTCTAAACGATGGCCCCAACGAAAAGAACGGGTTGTAAATTCATGATCACCCAGCTTTTCACGGTAATACTGAAACTCCGACGCGCTTTCTCCAGCTTCTTTAGCAGGAGTGTTTATCGCCACCCGTTCCACCGCCTGCCCATTGATCACTAACTGGCCGTCCTTAACTTCAATAGTATCGCCTTCTATAGCCACCACTCTCTTCACAAAAAAAGTATCGCGGCCACGCGGGTACCGAAACACCACGATATCTCCGCTCTTTGGCTTATTCCAGTAAGTCAGCCAAAGCTCAGAAAATGGCACCCGAAAACCATAGGCCCATTTATTCACTAAAATATGATCATGGATTAATAAAGTCGGAATCATGCTCCCGCTTGGAATCACGTAGGGCTCAAAAAGAGCCCATCGAAAAAAGAACACCAAAAAAATAGGAGCAAAAAATGTGAGAAGTGCATTTTTCCAAGTGGTTTTTTTAGATTTGCGCATCACTCACCTAATTGACCCCTCGTTCATTAGTTAATGAACAGAATGAAAGAACCGTCTCCAACGAATGGTCAGAGGATTACAAATCATTTTATCTAGAAAACCCAAAGCACTGATATAATCAGAGGGAGTAAAGGTCTCTTCGCACGACAACCAAACAAACCCAGCTCGACCAAGAATGTTTTCTTTAGGAACAAATCCCCAGACACGGGAGTCCATAGAGTTGTTACGGTTATCCCCCATCACAAACAAACTTCCTTCAGGCACCGAAATTGGCCCATAGGAATCCATCAGAGCCTCACCACGCCTTAGCAAAACATTATGTTCTACATTACCTGGTAAAGTTTCAATAAAGTGAACATAGTTGTCTTTGCGATCAAAAGTGTTGCCATCTCGCTGAAAGTCTTCATCACGGAGCCAATCAAAATCATTAGGTGCAGCAACGACCTTTTTCTCCATTGGAATGTCATTAATATAAAGAGTGCCATTCTCGACACGAATCTTATCACCCGGCTCTCCAACCACTCGCTTAATAAAGAAAGTGCTCATATCCCGAGGATATTTGAAAACAATGACCTCGCCTTTCTTCGGTTCTTCAAATTTCGCCAACCATTTT
>JBILOD010000046.1:0-12537 GCA_044374645.1 Pseudobdellovibrionaceae bacterium
CACTGCAGGTTTTATATTCTGCTCTTGTAAAAACCGAGTGAGACTTTGTGCGATAGGATGATGTGACTTCTGTTCCATTCCTAGCACAAGAGAGAGTAAATCCGCTGATGGTTTTGAAGGTTCCCAAGATTGAAACTCAAGGTGGCCTTCAGTTAATGTACCAGTTTTATCGAATACGACTCCGTGGACCTGGCGCAGTTTTTCAAAAAACAAAGGTGATTTAACAAAGAGTCCCCTTTCCATGGCACGTTTTAAGGTCATGACGGAGGCGAGTGGGATTGCTAGGGCCAGAGCACAGGGGCAAGCAATGGTAAATAATGCGAGCGCACGCCGAAATCCTTCGGTCCATTGCCCCTGAATTCCAAACATGATTAAGAGCAAGACGGAAAGGACGCTGACCGTGGTCAGCAACATTTGTGAATAGACTTCCGCTTTAGCGTGGGCCTTGGTCTTTTCGTGGCGATTACGAACCACACCTTCAAAGATTTGGTGAAGCTCACTGTCGGCGAAGGAACCCAAGGCTTGACCTTGAATTTCGTGGGCCAATAGCACCATACCAGCCTTGATGGTACTTCCTTTATAAAATGTTTGAGGTAAGCTTTCGCCAGAAAACAAAGACGTGTCGATATCGGCTAAATCAGACTTTAGTTCCACATCCACCGGAAGCGTTTGTCCTTGGCGTAGACCCAAAAGATCACCCTTTTGAATTTGGTGGTAATAAACCTTTCTTGATTTGTTGCCGGCAGCACCATCGGTATCTGTTAATTCAAACAGCGGCGATGATTTAAAAAGGAGCGAAGGGTTCAGATCGGATTCAATACTATTTTGCGCGCGATCAAGGAGGTAACGGGCCAGCAAAATAAGAAATAAGAATGAGGCTGTGGAATCGAAGTAAAAATCACTATTGCCGCGGAAAAGATTAACATAGCTAAGGGAACTACCCCACACAAAGGCGATGACAATGGCGAGATCCGCAGAAAAGCGACGATCTTTGATTGCTTGCCAGGCGCTCTTATAGAAGGGTATGGCCGAGTAAAAAGCGATTGGTAAAAAGAGAAACCCGCAAAACCAGCCAAAGAGTTTTTGCCACTCACCATAGGCGCCCGTATATAGCGCAATGGCAAACATCATTAAATTAGAGGCAAAAAAGAAGGTGACCGCTAAGCGAATAAGCCAATTGCGATTGGCTTGGCGACGCCGCTCCTCGGTTTGCTTTGAGGACTCAACAAAGTAAGCTTTGTATCCCTTGTCTTCGATCCATTGAATCGCAAGCTCGGGAGAAAACGCTGCTTGCGAGCTTAGAGTCAGTAGGCTGCGCGCCTTATTGAATCGGGCTTCTTGAACTTCTGCGTGCTCGAGGTTTAGAGATTCAAGTTTGTGCACGCACTTTGAGCATCGAACGCCTTCGACAAAAAAATTCATCTCTCCAGCTTGCGCAGCTTGATCCAAACCAACTTCCATAACACCTAAACCTTTGAAATATGATTCAAGTCATAACGCAAAAATAAGGAACAACCAACGCTCCTTTGTGGATTACATCAAAACTACCCAAAAGTTATGAAGATTTCGTGACAATTGGTCCCAAGCATGACGATGAAATGGTGGAAGGATTGCCCACAATGTGGGTGAGTGCTCCAAAAACTGAAAAATTAAAGTTTTGAATTCTCTGCTGCTCGCGAGTCTTTCATTTCTTTGTCGTTTAGCCCGTTAGGTTAAAAAAACTGTTACTTCTATTTAGTTTGGGTACATAACTTTTATCGATGGATTTACTGAGGGGAGGGAGTTGATGCAACGTCGCGACTTCATGAAATTAAGTTGTGGTACAGTCCTAGGTTTCGCAGTTTCAAAGAATGGTTTTCTGGAAGTTGCACGTGCGGATGCTTCGACGCCAGTGTTGATCACCGATCCCAATCCCATTCAGCTCTTGCAGTGGAATCAACTTTCAAGCATCGATTTTAATGGTGATGATATCAATCGTACTCATGAGGCACTCTGGGATCGTGAAGGGTACATTGCCCGAAAGGGTGGTCGCCCGGCGGCCTCTGAGGTTGTCGATACGGTGGTAGTTGGTGGTGGTCTTTCAGGACTGCTTTCAGCTTACTTTCTGAAGGACCGCAATCCGGTGGTCTTGGAACAAGGACTCAATTTTGGCGGCAACAGCCGCGGTGAGTTTTTCATGGGGCAAAGTCCATTTTCAATTGGAGCCGCCTATATCACAAAGCCCGACGAAGGTTCATTAGTGCACAAGGTCTTGGAGAATCTTGGTTTGTTGGGAGTTGGTCGATTGGAAGGGACCTCTGAGAGTAAGGTCCTATGGCGCAACCAATTCTATGAGGGGTTTTGGAAGGGGCAAACGGCGCCTGAAGCCCAACAACAATTTCAACAGGTTTATCAACATTTGGCATTCATACTCGAAAATTTCTATCCGGAGATTCCACCCACTCCGGGGAGTGCGCTTACGTTTTCAGAGTTAATGCAGCTCGATCAGCTCACCTTTAAAGATTGGCTGACTCAAAATTTTGGTGTTTTGCATCCTCATATCCTTGAATATTTTCAACTCTATTGTTGGTCTTCATTTGGTGGCTCCATCGAAGAACTCTCAGCGGCCCAAGCTATCAACTTTTTGGCGGCAGAAACAGAGGCGGTGGTGGCGTTTCCAGGTGGGAATGCGACCATCACCCAAGCCCTCTATAATGATATGCAAAAGGACTTAGGTGGCGGTGTTCTACGTGCGGGTCACTTAGTGTTGGATGTTCAGTTGGACAACGAGGGTGTTTTGGTTTGTTATGAAACTCCCCAAAGAGAACTCCGAACACTACGGGCCCGACACTGTGTGATGGCTTCTCCGAAATTTGTGGCCAAGCGGATTGTTTCGAGCATGAGTGCTGAACAGGCTCAGGCCTGCGATAGGATTGATTATCGAGCTTATGTCGTGGCCAATGTCTTTGTGGACACAAGACGTATTAAGACCTTGCGTGCTGAGTTTTCACCCTGTTTTGATTTGTATGCCCTCGAAGGTGAAACGCCACCAGCACCCTCAGCACTGCGTCCCCCTCATCGTGCCTTTACTGATGTGTGTTTTGGAAGCTGGGCACAAGGAGATCGCGGAGATCTTGGCATACTCACGGTGTACAAACCATTGCCTTATCAAGGGGCTCGACAGTTTTTATTTAATCCCATGAGCCACAATAAATATTTGAGTTCCATTCAGTCAGGAATCCAACCGCTACTTCAACAGCTTGGTGTGCAGGCCCAAGAAATTCTCGGTGTTCGGCTCACGCGTTGGGGGCATGCACTTCCTTTGGCGGAACGAGGAGCCATTGCCAGCGGGCACTTGGAAAAAGCCTCAGCCCCAATTGGTGGACGTATCTTTTTCGCCAACCAAGACAATTGGGCCAATCCGAGCTTTGAAGCTGCGATCGAAGCGGCCCATACTGCAGCGCTCTCAGTGAGGGCCTAATTCTGGTCTTGTCATATATATCGGAAATGGCGTACAATTCCGATATATGATACAGAGGATTCTTAAGTTATCGAAATCACGATCCTTTTTTTTGTTTGGGCCCCGAGGAACGGGTAAAAGTACCCTATTGCAACAGTGGGGCCAGGGGCAATCGCTCCATGTTTTTGATTTATTGGACCCGGCCACCGAAGCGCTATTAAATTCCAATCCGCGAGCGATTCTAGATATCTGGTCTGCTGATAAGAAGGAGTGGATTGTAATTGATGAAATTCAAAAACAACCCAAACTTTTGGATGTGGTTCATCAAGGAATTTATAAACACCAGATTAAATTTGCGCTGACTGGTTCTAGCGCAAGGAAGCTTCGCAGGGGTGCTTCGAATCTCCTTGGTGGACGAGCGACTGAATTTCATCTTCATCCCTTCACGTATTTAGAGTTGGGAAAAAATTTTGATTTGATTTTGCTCTTGCAATGGGGCTCTCTCCCGGAGGTTGTCTCCCTTGATGTGGTTGAAAAAGAAAGAGCTCTCTATTCTTACGTTTCGACTTATCTAAAAGAGGAAGTCTTAGTGGAGCAGTTAATTCGAAAAATAGAACCATTTAGGCGGTTTCTTGAAGTTGCTGCACAAATGAATGGTAAAATTCTAAACTATGCCAAGATTAGTAAAGACGCGGGTGTTGAAGAGCGAAGTGTCGCAAGGTATTACCAAATCTTAGATGATACCCTGGTGGGCTTTTTTCTCGAGCCCTACCATCAATCAATTAGAAAGAGACAAAGTCAAAAGGCTAAGTTCTATTTTTTTGACTGTGGAGTCACGAGGGCATTGCAAAATACATTGAAAGTTCCATTGACACCTCAAACCATATCCTATGGAGATTTGTTTGAACAGTTCATCATTTTGGAATTCATTCGATTCAATGACTATTATGAAACTCGCTATAAGTTTTCCTATCTTCTGACTAAAGAGGGGGCGGAAGTTGATTTAATTATCGAACGGCCTGGTCTCCCGATCGTTCTTATTGAAATTAAATCAACCACAGAAATTAAAAATGAACATGGTGCCCATTTAAGAGTCCTTGCAGATTCATTTTCCGAGTCAATTCGGTATGTTCTAAACAATGCCACCATTTCTCTTGATAGGGATGGTGTGCGTTTTCGTCCGTGGCACGTTGGAATTCCAGAAATTTTTTCGCCGACTCGCTAGTTTTTTTTCCACTGATTCTGGAGCCACTGCCATAGGTAAGGATTGCGTTCGAGGTTGTCAAAATGACCGCCACTAAACTCAGAGTAGTGGTGGCGAACCTTGGCTTTCTTAAGATGGTGGTGAATTTGTCGTACTCCGAACTGCAAATTAAACTCATCGCGGTGTCCAACCTCCAAATACAACCCCTTGAGTTTCTTAAGCTGGCGAACGCGTTTTGGTAAAAAGACGACAGGGTCATGGGATTGCCATTGCTTCCAGATATTTTCGTTGCGGCGGCCCGTAGCGAAGTCGATAGGCCATTGAAGATTTTTGGTCTTAGACTTCGGGGAGTAGCAAGCAGTCATCGCAATGGCATTGACAATGGAAAAACCATTTTTCTGTTTGAGGATCTGTCGGTCACGATGGAGTTGTTTTAGTGCCAAATAGGATTTGTTTTGTAACAAAAAGGGCGCAGCTTTGTAGAGATCCGGAAGTAGCGATGTTTCAAAAAAACAATCGGGAGCGGTAGCCGCACAATAAGGGAAGTGTTCGGGATATTTGGAAGCCAAGTGTAGAGCGCCATAACCCCCACTTGAGTGGCCCACAACGGCCACCTGATTTGACTTGATATTGAGAGTTTTAAAAGCGAGTGGATAAAGTTCTTCAAGGAGATAGTCTTCATAGCGACCCGTCTGAGGAGAGTTTATAAACTGGGAGCCTCCCCAGAAGGTCCACGCATCAACAAATAGGTAGTGAGCCTTGGGGGCACTCTGATTTTCAACCAATTGATCCAGTTGTTGCATAAAAGTTTGGTCAAAACCCTTATCCGCCAAATATTTGGTTCCATTGCCAGCAAAACCCGACAACACAAAGACCAGTCCGAGTTGTTCGGAGTCCACCCCTTTGGGTGAGAGCACGGGACAGTGTCGGCGGTACGAATCCCCAAGGGGATTGTTTTTGAGAACGGAGCTGGTGAGCTGCAGATCAAATAAATCAAAATTATTGAATTGAGGGTAAGGAATTCTAGCGACGGCGTGTTGTGGTAATGAATCCATATTTTCTCCCAGCGGCAATGAGATCTGCAATCTCGATCTGTTTGAGAATCGGTTTCCCTGGCTTCTTAAGAAGCACAAACTGCAACGCTGTTGCAGAAACCTTTTTTTTGTCCTGCTCTAGGATTTCGCGAAATTTTTTTTCGCTGAGCGGGCTAAAGGTGAGGCTGTCGAGCCAACGAAAAAGCGGGGATAAATGCAATGACGTCCATTCTCGTTTCGAGAGAACTCCGAGTTCATAGCTAAACGCAAGGGCAAAGCGGAGTCCTATGGCCACCGAACGCCCATGGGAATGCCCTTGGCTTAATTCCATCACATGGCCAAAGGTGTGCCCAAGATTAAGAAAATGTCGCAACCCTTGGCGTTCAAATGGGTCATTTTCAACGATATGATATTTTTCGGCCACCGCTAGAGGTAAATACTTCCATAACATCTTTTGCGACATTATTTTTGAATCAATGAGTTCTAAACCCCAAGGTTTAGTGGTTAAAAGGGCCATTTTGTAGAGTTCGCCGAGAGCATCATCGAACTGCTCCCGACTTTGTGAGGATAAGACATCCTGTACAACCAAAACCTGTTTAGGGTGATAAAATGTGCCGATTTGATTCTTGAGACCTTTCAGGTTTAAGCCATTCTTTCCACCGTGAGCCGAGTCAATGGCCGCGAGCCACGAACTGGGAATTTGAATCAAATCAACCCCACGTTTGAAGACAGAAGCGACAAAGCCAGCAAAGTCGCCGACGCTGCCGCCACCAAGAGCTACGATAGTGAGGTTGCGGTGTGCATTGGGACCGAGTAATTTAAAAATTCGGGTTAGATGCATCGCCAGTTTTTCGAGATCTTTGAGTGTTTCTCCCGCTTCAACCTCGTAAACGAAGGGCCTTGGCTGCAGCCAACGTTTTACTTTGGGGTTAGTTCGCACAACTCTTCGGTCGACAATAAAGAGAAAATCGCTCTCACTTTTAGTAGGCTGCAGATCTTTAATCAAAGGGAGATGTTTTAAATAGAATACGTTGGTTGGAATTTTAGGCATGCTATCTCATTTACTGACTTGTTTACGCTTTGGCCCTAGGATAATACTATAGAAAAAGCACAGCAACCGGAAATTGGACCAGCGAATGAAAAATAACTCGACGGCATCTGAATTTGTTTTTGAAGGTGTGATTCCTTCCTCAAAATCAACTTACAATCGGGCACTCATCATTCAGTCCTATGAACCTAAAATCAAGGTGATGGGCGAGGGCAAGTGCGACGATATCACCAAAATGCAATCTGCAGTCATGAGTTTGCTTCATCATGAAACCCAATTTGATTGCGGGGAGGCCGGAACAGTGCTGCGCTTTCTGGCTTTGCGCGTGTCACGAGAAACCGGGAGTTTTTTGCTGACAGGTAAACCGCGTCTCTTTCGACGGCCACAAACAGAATTACTTCAGATTTTCTCCCAGTTGCAGGTGCGTTATCAAATGGAGGAGCGGGGCTTGCGCATTGAGAGCAGAGGGTGGAAGTTGCCGACCAAACCTTTGCGAGTGAGCGCCAAGGAGAGCAGCCAGTTTTTGAGTGGCATTCTTCTAAATTGTTGGAACCTTCCTATGGAGTTAAAGGTGGAGATTCCGCAAGAGATTGTTTCTGGGGCTTATTTTGCATTAACTCAAGAAATTCTTCGTGAGTTTGGACTGGTTTGGCACCAAGAGGGAGAAGTGTTTGTCATTCCTCCCAGCCAAAAACCGAAAGTCCTGAACTATGTGGTTGAAAGCGATGTGAGTTCGGCATTCGCGGTGGCCGCGCTGGCAGCCGTTGCAGGAAAGGCTGTTATTAAACAGTTCCCATTTACAAGCAAACAGCCGGATTTGGCCTTTGTTAAGATTCTGACTTCCATGGGTGTGCCGGTCGAGCAGAAAAACCAAGATTTGGTGATTCATAAAGCTGAACGAATGAGATCCTTAGATATCAATTTGGAGAATTGTCCCGATCTATTTCCGGTGCTGAGTGCTTTGGGGGCTCGGGCCGAAGGCGCGACGGCTCTCTTCGGGGCGCCTCAGCTGAAATATAAGGAATCGAATAGAATTGAAGAAGTCGTGACCCTCTTGCAACGACTAGGGGTCCATGCCGAGGCCCGCCCTGATGGGGCCGTGATTCATGGGCAAGCACACTCTAACACGAATGAGGTGGTGCTGGATGCAAAAGAAGATCACCGTTTGGTCATGATGGGAGCCGTTTTGAAGGCCGCAGGTTTCAATTTGCGCATCGATAATACAGAGAGTGTGGCAAAGAGTTTTCCTGAATTTACAGAACTGGCCAAAGGGTTTTTGTGATTACGGTTTTGCTTGGCCAAAGAGGAGTGGGGAAAACGTCGCTGTTACGACGGTTGTCCCATTATTTTATTGAGCGCCGACATCCCGTTGAATTTCGTGATTTAGACACAGAAATTGAGAGGCGGGAACAAACTGTCATTGCAGACATCTTCGCGCTTCAGGGTGAAGCGCATTTTCGCCGACTCGAGAAAAAACACTTTCATGAATTGTTAACAGAGTTAGAAGGTCAATGTGCATTTATTTCTTTGGGTGCTGGTTTTGACACGACTTTGATTCCTTCAACTGTGCGTGTGATCTGGCTTCAAAGACCCAGCGATAAGAGCGGTCGGATCTTTTTAGATCGCCCCAGTCTAGAGCCTGGCCTGTCTTCGTTAAAGGAATTTTTTGATCGAGCGGACAAACGAAAACTCGCATTTCGTCAGGCTGCTTGGGAAGAATATCTAATGCCTGAAGGGCTTCGAGAACCCAGTCCCATCGAAAGGAAAATCGAGGAACAAATCCTTGCGGGAGAACCTGGTGGTGTTCACGGCATTCTCACTCTTTTACCAGAAAATTTCATTTCGCCAGAGCGTTGGCAGTTTTTTATTTCACGTCGGTTAAAGTGGGGTTTTGATTATTTTGAAGTGCGTGATGACCTACTTAATGAGCATCATATTGAACAGGTGTTGAAGGATATCCCCCATCATAAAATCCTCTGGGCTCGTCGAACGGAAAAGGCGCCCTCGGCGTTTCTAAAAGCAGATTTCGGGATGATTGATTTCGATCGCACTTTAGCTGCTCAGAGCCATCATGTTGAAAGACCTGGAAGGATCCTATCCGTGCATTCTTTAACTCTGGGTGAGAGTCTGACCGAACTATTGCAGGATCTTGAAACTTTTGAGATCAGTGGATATCATATCAAGTTGGCGCTTGAAATTGAGTCTTTCACAGAAGTCCTACAAGGGCATGAATGGGCGCTGCAAAAACCATTGCAGCGCAGTTTTTTACCTCGATCGCGCGATGGTCGATGGACTTGGTATCGACGCTGGAAAGCACCAACACAAAAGATCAATTTTATTCGAGAAGGTCAGGGCTCTGCTCCAGATCAACCGAGTTTGTTTGAGTGGCTAAGCGATCGTCAATTACTCTCTCAAAATCAACAACGAACGAACCCCACATTTATGAACTTCGTCGCATTGCTTGGCGATCCAGTTCAACACAGCTTTACGCCCATTCATCAGGGGAAATTTTTTGCAGAAATAAATTGTCCTGTTTGGCCGATCACAGTGAGCACCAGTGAATTTGACCTTGCGATACCCTTCCTAAAAACGCTTGGCCTCATTGCGGCCGCGGTGACTTCACCCATAAAAATCAAAGCCTATGAACTATCACAAAGAAGGAGTGCGGCCGCTCAACGGTTTCAATCCGTCAACACGTTGGTACGTCTCGATGACGGAACATGGAGTGGGCACAATACCGATTTGGAAGGACTTGTTGCGTTGTTCGAGCGGGCACAATCAATGGCCGCGATCGAAGATGAAACTCGAATCGCAATTTGGGGTGGTGGGGGTACTTTGCCTCTCTTGAAAGCTCTAAAACCGAAATCCGAAAGCTTTTCAATCCAGACGGGGGAACACCGTGATGGAAAGCATCTTGTGAAGTGGAACCCAGAATGGGTGGTATGGGCGGGTGGTCGATATCACTCTGAGGGGACTGTGACTCCTCCAGAAGTTTGGAAACCTAAACTGGTGGTGGATTTAAACTATCGTGAAGATTCAGGTGGACGTGAGTTAGCGAAACGTACGGGTGCGAAGTATCTTTCAGGGGAAGTTATGTTTTTCACGCAGGCAGAGTATCAGCGGCACTTTTGGCGACCATCCTTAGAGACACTTTGGTGCCACCGAAATATTTGAAAAAGTATTTTAAAAATCAGATAAATTCGTCAGCCCTATTTAGGCATTCAGCTTGCAACTCGTTCCCGAAGGCATAGGAAGCGAAGTCTGATTTGAGAAATTCCATTCGATTTGAACAATGCGTTTACACTGCGTTCTTTGACTGAGTCAATTGGTGATAAGTTTGCTTCTGACAAGACTCAGGCCTGGCGTCGGCCCATTTGCTTGTCGCCAGTGTCTTGAATCGGGAGTTTATTAAACAATTTCGGGCATTACCGTACTGTTTTGAGGCACTGGTAGGGTGACCTTCTACCAGCTCGTTTTTGAATTTGCGCAAGTCGATTTAGAGCCAAGTTTTCGAGAAAGGCAATATTACCAATAATGCTGGCAATGCCCTCTGATGAGGTCGAACAAATCGAATAAGCTAGTTTTCGTGCTCGCGTTCCAATATCAGTGTTGAAACGAGTGTTGCCCTTTAAATGGTGAACGATGTGATCGTAAGTATAGTTAAACTCCCGCAGTTGGTTTGCCTGATTGTTCCATACTGTATAACAAGGCGAACCTGTGCAGGTCCAATTATAAGAGCTGGCCAGATCGTACATCGACTGGCAGAGTGCATTCCCATTTCGAGTGGAACATGTTTCAATTGTACGTGTCGGTGATGGCCGTTTTGGGTTTATGGGCTTTTGATCGGGTGTTTGTTGGAAAGTATCTTTAGCTGGGGGATTTTGATCTTCGGTGGCCAAGGCCATACCTAGATGTCCCAGACAAATGAAGCTCATCAAAAAAATACGAAAGCAATTATTTCTCATAAAAAGGCTCCTTAAAGTCAGCAATGAAATTGCCGGCAGGTTTTTGAGGTGAATCGACTAGGGAAGAGGTATGCCAATTTTGTTTCTGGTGTCACTTTATTTGATTCGATAATGAAGATTGTTTGGCAACTACCATGTAAAACTGTCAATGTTTTTCAGGCTGGTAGAAAGTTAACGGCGCTTTTGGAGACCATCGTTGGAAAGCCTTTGGCGTTTCCGAAATATTTGAAAGAGAGTTTTAAAAATCAGGCGAATCTCATCGGCCCGAAGGGGGCCATCGTTTTTTGTGATAAGGCCCTCGATGATTTCAGATTCCCGGCGACGATCATAGACCGCCATTCCGAGTTCCTTTTTGATCACTTTGATTTGATTTATTAAGGTGGCACGTTCATTCAAAGTTTTTAGCAATAACAAATCCAAGCGGTCGATTTTGCGCCGCTGGGATTTGAGAATAGTGTTGGAGCTTTGAATGTTTTTCTTCATTCATGTCCCTGATAGAATTCCTTGATTGTTTTCTGGGCCTCAGCATTGATGGCATCAGCTTGGCCGGAAGCTCGAGCAATAACTCCCGACAAGCCTCCACCAAAGATGACTTCCATATTGGCAGCATTCACAATAGCTGTTGCACCATGGAGATTGAAATCAGTGATTGAGCCATCGACAACATCAACAGTTTTGGATGGGACTAGCGTTCGATAAGGAGCCATGGCTGTAGTAAATAAAGAAGTGTCTTCACTACCGAAAGTTACAATACGGAGCTCTAAATCACCACGATGGATCATTGCATTGTCTACGATGGCTTTTGCCAGCTCTTGGGCAGGTATTCCAATGCGTTCAACGAATATTTTCCCTCCAATAAAGGGTAGGGCAACGCGCTTATGCCCATTTCTGCGAGCAAGTTCAAGGGAGTTCATCACTGACTTAACTACACCGTCAAGGCTGGGGCCGAAATTGCGACCATCTAAACCCATACTACCACTGGCCGCATGAATAATCTGAGTGATTCCCTTTTGCGCGAGGATGCCTGAACTTGTGGCGACTGCCGATCCACGAGGCATCATTCCCATGGCCCGAACTTCGGCGGTGATTTCGGTCCCAATCGCGGAAGCTCTCAATTCAATATTCATAGGTGTAGTCCTTTCGCGGCCAGTGGCACGGTCATTCATTTTGCCAAGGCATTCTAGGAGACTTGCTTCGGATTGCAATGTAAAACCGAAAGCGATGATGGATAGAATTAACGGAAATTTAAATTTGGAAGACATATAATTCCTCTCGGAAATTTGGGTTAGAAAATGAACGATCTCACCTTTTCACAAAGTAATTTCTATTAGCAAAGAAAAGGCTGCCGACCTCACACGATGAACCACCGTATTCGTCTCGTACAACTTGAACCAAAACCCGTTTTAAATCAGGGTGGTTTGCTAGGATTTTGAATTCGCCAATTCCAGCTCGACAAGTTGCGCCTATAACTCCACGCTCTTCCAATTCATGCACCCAAAAACCCGAGCTATAAGGGGTTGGAGCACGTTCGTCCGCGAGCTTGTAAATGGGGCTATCTTGGTTCGTCGGGCTAGCCGCTAATTCTTGTTGCAGCTTTAAAGCGATCTCGTAGTCTCGGCACTGGGATACTATGATTTCGTTTGTTGATTCTCTACAGTATTGGTCAAAATCAACGGTTGGTTGTGATTCCCATGCTGCCCCTTGTTGCGCCAATCCCAAGTGCCCCAGTAGTAAAAGTAATGCGAGGGCTATAGTTTGTTTCATAGAGGCTTCTCCAAATAAAAATAGTTTAATATTTAGTCACTCGGCTCCAAATTGGGGCTTCAAAATGGAGCGGCACCTTTTGA
>JBILOD010000453.1:0-3720 GCA_044374645.1 Pseudobdellovibrionaceae bacterium
CGCTAGCATATTTAGTCACAAAGAACAACTTTCTTTGTGCTATTGCTTTCCCTTCCCAGATAGCGTATATCTAGGCCCGAAATTAATGGGACCTTCGTTGTCTTCGTCGTCGGCTTGTGCGCCCTACAAGAAGTAGGGCTCCACGCCTCCTTCTCGCAGGCCTTGGTCGAATTAATTTCGAACCTATCTCTAGGTTTCCCGAATCAACAAATCCCCGACATTTTTGGTGTTATGAAAAAGACCGACCTGAAATTTGATTTTCCTGAAACCCTGATTGCCAAAGAGCCGCAAAGGCCCTCGCGCATTTGTTCTGGGCTGTGTTCAACAGGGCAAGAGGTCACCTGGCTTGAATTTTTGGATTTATTTCAGGTCAATGATGTGCTCGTTCTGAATGATACTAAGGTTTTAAAGCGACGGGTCTTTACAGATAATGGTTTAGAAATTTTATTTTTGAGTTCGGAGAATCGGACTCATTGGCAGGTATTATTCCCTTCAAGGCGGTATAAAGTTGGCAACACCATTGGTTTGCCGGGTGGGCTGACGATGACCCTGCTTGAAAAGGGGCGCCCACAAAAGGTGCAGATCAATGAAGCTCTTTCAGAAGGCTATTTTGAAAAGTTCGGAGAGCTGCCGTTGCCTCCTTATATTCAAAAAGTTCGTGACGATCGTCACGCCCAGGGAATGGATGCTTCTTGGTATCAAACGGCTTGGAATGAAAAGCCAGGGAGCTTTGCTGCGCCAACAGCTAGTTTGCATTTTACTAGTGAGCACCTTGAAGTCTTGAGATCCCGAGGTGTTCAAATCTGTTATTTAACTTTGCATGTAGGTCTGGGAACGTTTTTGCCAGTAGAAGTCGATAACTTGGCAGATCACCCCATGCATCATGAAGAAGTTGAGATTCCGGCCACTACTCTTGAGCAAATTGCTGTCACTCAAAAAAATGGCGGCAGGGTATGGGCCATGGGGACGACGGTCACTCGAGCTCTGGAGAGTTTTGCCATTGGCAAGTTGGAGCCGTGTGAATCAGGATTTCGGGGGAGTACAAATTTGCTTATATTGCCGGGCTTTGAGTTTAAAATGGTCGATCGATTGTTGACGAACTTTCACCAGCCCGAGAGCACTTTACTCGCTCTAGTGATGGCCTTCGCTGGTGTAGAAAAAGTGAAGGCCATTTATCAGTGGGCCATTGAACATCAATTCCGTTTATTTAGTTATGGAGACCTATCAATATGGACGCGAGAGTAGGACAATTTGAAGTGCATCACACCGAGGGCAATGCGAGACAGGCCACTTTGTGGACCTCTCATGGGCCCATTGAGACTCCAGTCTTTATGGCGGTGGGTACAAAGGCTACGGTAAAGGCCATGACTCCCGAAGAATTGCTTGAAAACGGCTGTCAAGTTGTTCTGGGTAATACTTATCACCTCCATTTGCGCCCCGGTGAAAAGCTCATTCAAAAACTGGGTGGGTTGCACAAGTTTATGAACTGGCATGGTCCCATTTTAACAGATAGCGGTGGTTTTCAGGTGTTTTCACTCTCTCAATTGCGCAAGTTGACTGAAGAGGGCGTTGAGTTTCGAAGTCACATTGATGGAAATAAATGCTTTTTATCTCCTGAGACGAGCATGCAAATTCAAATGGATTTGGGCTCGGATATTATTATGGCTTTTGACGAGTGCCTCAAATATCCAGCGACCATTGAGGAAACTAAAGAAAGTATGGATCTTACGTATCGGTGGCTGGTTCGTTCCAAAAAAGCCATGACCCGCGAACAGAGTTTGCTGTTCGGTATTGTACAGGGTGGTTTGGATCTCGATTTGAGGAAAGAGAGTTTACAGCAGATTACAAGTGTGGATTTGCCGGGCTATGCTTTGGGTGGGTTGAGTGTGGGTGAGCCCATTGAAATGATGCACTCACTGGTTAAAGAAATCGCCCCCTTGATGCCGAGTCATAAACCGCGTTACTTGATGGGGGTAGGCACGCCGCTTGATTTGATATTGGCGGTAGATTCTGGAATTGATATGTTTGATTGTGTGATGCCTACAAGGGTGGCACGTAACGGGACCATTTATACATGGCAAGGTAAGGTGAGTATTAAGCGAGCTGAATATAAAGAAGATGAATCGCCGCTCGATCCAGAATGCAGCTGCTACACTTGTCGCACCTATTCCAAAGCCTATCTCCGGCACTTATTTTTGACAGGTGAGATTCTGGGGGCTCGCCTCAATACCATTCATAATCTCCATTTTTACTTTCAGCTTATGAAACAGGCACGTCAGGCCATTAAAGGGGGACAGTGGGCTTCCTTTAGGGATCATTGTCTAACGCGTTTTGCAAAGTGATTTTCAATGTTTAGTGAAACCCTTGCTATTTGATTCAAAAGATGTTCAGTTTTTAAGGGGCACTGAGAATTCAAATGTTGTGCAGGGGGACTTCTATTTTTTGGCAAAGACCATTAGATAGGGGTGTTTCAAACAATCAAAAACTCATTTTTTTGAATTCTTAAATTGGAGGTTCCTAATGAAAGCATTATTTTTGTCATTTATGGCGCACGCACAAGAAGCCACTCAAACCGTAGCCACTGGCGCTCCAAAGCAGCCAGGGGCATTGGAGATGATGTTGCCATTTGTTTTTGTGTTCGCCATTTTTTATTTTTTGGTGATTCGTCCTCAGGTAAAACGTCAGAAGACTCACCAGAAATTTATTTCTGAACTTAAAAAAGGTGACGAGGTTATTACAACCAGCGGTATCCTAGGAACTATTGCGGGATTGACAGATCGTTTTGTGACATTGGAGGTTGCTGACGGCGTTTCCATCAAAGTTCTAAGATCGCAAGTTGCTTCAACATTGGCACAACAACAAGAGGTCAAAAACTAATATGGAAAATTTCCGTTTACGACTATGGACAGCGATAGTAGGGATTGTGGTTGCGGTGATCTGGTTGGTCCCCAACTTTACGAATGTAGAGAACCGCTGGTGGTTCACTAAGAAAAAACTTAACTACGGACTCGATATTCAAGGTGGTTTACACCTTGTGATGGGAGTCGATGTTGAGGGTGTCATCACCGAGCAAATCAATCGTTTGTCCACTCAGTTGAAAGCGGAGTTTCAAGAGCAATCGGTGGGTTTCAAGGACGTGGCCGTTGTTAACCCAAGTGTTGGTGAAATCAAAGTTGAGTTTGCAGATGCGAATCAACAAAAGGCTATCGAAAAACATTTCAATGACCGTTATAGCACAGTGTTTCAATCGCTAGGTGTGCAAGGCTCTGCAATTCACTATCGTTATTTTGATGCCTATCTTCAAGACTATAAAAATCGCGTGTTACATCAAGCGATCGAAACGATTCGTAACCGTATCGATGAGTTTGGTGTGGCGGAGCCAAGCATTGCCGCACAAGGTGCTGATCGTATCAGCATTCAACTGCCGGGTGTCGCTGACGCCGAACAAGCAAAAGCGCTTATCAATACCTCGGCCCGTTTAGATTTTATGATGGTCGATACCAGCAAGAGCGTTGAAGAGCTCCAGGGAATGATCACTGAGGCTGAGAAAAAGGGCGGATTTGATTTTAAATCCCTTCGTTATTCTCAATACATTGCACGCGTCAATGAGGACCTCAAAGCACAATTGCCCGAGAAAACCATGGTGATTTTCGAAAAAATGGAAAACGCTGTGAACCTTGAGGCGGGCCGTATTCCTATGTTGGTTCGTACAGACACCGG
>JBILOD010000454.1:0-3717 GCA_044374645.1 Pseudobdellovibrionaceae bacterium
CTTCATTTAA
The DNA here is from genome assembly GCA_044374645.1 of Pseudobdellovibrionaceae bacterium. Classification (GTDB taxonomy): domain Bacteria; phylum Bdellovibrionota; class Bdellovibrionia; order Bdellovibrionales; family Bdellovibrionaceae; genus CAUJGP01. The sequence continues at coordinate 11 of JBILOD010000454.1, forward strand.
TCAATTTATTAGAGGAGCCTCTTGAACTCGGGACTTTGCCTGAGCCATGCTTGTTGGCTCCCACGCCTTTTTATTCTTGCAGGACTGTGTTTAAACGGCACTATCCACGCCATATTTCTTTTCAGCGGATTTCGTCAGTTTGTCTCTCTCCAGCAAGGTCAAAAAATCAATGCAATTAAAATCCTCGTCAAGCGCGGGCTCTGCGATGATTTTTGCGCCAATTTTCAAATAGGAGCGCAATAGCGAGGGCACCATGGATTCAGCCTCTGAGATTAAAGCTTCGGTCATGTTTTGCTCAAAGTATTCAGACCAAGTTTTGAATTCCAGCATTTCATAGTTCGCCTGTGGTTTAGCATTGTAGCTAAGGTCGAGGTGGCCTTTGTGGTTGAGATATTGGTAGATGAGGGCTGCATCCCGGGGATCTGTGACTTTGACGCTTGAACAACCAAAAAGTATTTGGCTTTTTGATAGGTTCATATATTCAGCAATTCCTCGCCAAAGCAAACTGATGACGCCACCTCGGCGATGGTCTTTTTGGATGCAAGCGCGTCCTAGCTCGAGAATCGGTCCCTTAAGTCTGCTGACCTGATCCAATTGAAACTCTTGTTCCGTGTAAAAGTCTGTCGAATAGAGTGAGGAATTCAGTCGATAAGTTCCAATGATTGTATCGGTTTCTTTATGGACGATGATAATGTGATCGCACTGTGAATCGAATTGATCAAAGTCAAAACGAGTGTTGGTAAGACCCCGAAACTCCTTATTGAACACTTCGTCTCGAAGCCGGAAGCACTCAATGAGTTCGTCTTTGGTTTCGGCGGTCTTAACTCTATATGGGCCCATTTCAAAATTAAAGAGCACTTTGGGGGAAAATCGGAAGATGCCATTGGAGTGAAACTGGTAAGTGGTTTTTAGTTGAGTGATGATTTCGAACATATGTGTTCTCCTTCTTGGTTCTTATTAATGGAGCCAAAAAATTAAATGCAATCATATAGGTCTTTAAAACGTCGTCCACTGTCCCGATTTCAGGATTAATTTCTACAATATCAACGGACTTCACTTGGCAATGAGCCTTTAACTCATCGGAGAGTTGAATGATTTGGTAGGAGGATAAGCCCAGTGGGCAAGGAACACCGGTTGAAGGTGCTTCGATTGGATCCATCGAATCGATGTCAAAGCTAATGTGAAGTGGACGATGCCCAACCTTTGCCTTAATTTCTTCGATGATGCGCGGAAATCGCTCATCGGAGAGATCTTCTGCATAATAGGCGGTGATACCGAGTTCGTTGATGAGATATTTTTCGTAGGGGTCGAGATCTCGCAAGCCCAGATAAATCAAACGACTTGGATGGAGAGACTTCCAAAGTGGGCTAGCGAGAGGCGAAGACTTTGCCCCGATGCCTAACAGGAATGACATAGGCATTCCATGAAAATTGCCAGTCGGGCTCGATGCCGGAGTATTTAGATCGGCATGGGCGTCGATCCATAATACGAAGCCATTAGTATAGAGAGAAGTAAAAGCCCCAACAGTGGCTACACCGATGCTATGGTCGCCGCCCCAGTTTATATGAAAGTGACCATGACTGAGTTGGTGACGAATTTCGCGATAGGCTTGAGAATAGATATCCCAGTCGAGACGATTCAAATCGTCCCAGCGATGAATTTTGGCAGTATTGGCATTTCGGCGCAAAATAGAAGATTTCGTGAGCTGCCACTCTTTAGGAAAAAGCTTTAAGGCCGTTTGAGGCGAGTCAACCAGGCCTAGCTTTTGCTGGCCCTGTTGTGTGCTGATTCCTAAAAAAGAAAGAGGCTCTAAATACATTGTGTTTAATATTCGATGAAGGATTTCAGAAAGTCGTGTTTGATTATAGTTAAGAAGATTGATTCAATCTTGTCAGATCAATCTGGAGCAAAACCACTAGTAGATTTGCTTATGCCAAATTCAGCAAGGCCTTAAGAGACTCATTAGATTTTTTTAAGAAAGGATCTTAACCAAAACCTGACAGGACATTCAATAAAACAGCGTTATAGTAAAATCATGAAAAGACCTTTGGATGCGCTCATTCGAACCTATCAATATTTAGAGGCTCATAAGCAAAACACTCTGATTGGTGCGGCTATTCGCAAAAATTGGGCGACGGACATACTTCATCACCTCAATGTATCTGTCAACGAGGTTGGTACGGTCGCTACTTCCAGTCCTGCGATCTTTGTGGCCAATCACGTGAGTTATCTGGATATACCATTGTTGATGTCAGTTTTGCCAGATTGCGTTTTTGTCTCAAAAGCCGAGATCGCAATGTGGCCACTGTTTGGCACGGCAGCCAAAAAAATCGGAACTGTTTTTTTGCAAAGGTCATCGTCGAATTCCCGCTCGGCGGCTCGTCTGGAGATTGAACGTCAGTTGCTAGAAGAACAAAAGCGAATCGTGATTTTTCCAGCCGGTACGACGAGTGTTAGCGGAGAACCCTTTTGGCGCAAAGGGGTCTTCGAGATTTCGCTGCAGCATCAGATTCCAATTCAACCGATTCGAATCAACTATTTACCTCTGCGGCGAGTGGGTTACGTCGGACGCGACTTTTTTCCAACACATCTTTTGCGTCTCACAAAGGGCGGTCCCATCGAGGCCCAGGTCACACTTCATGATCCTTTAGTTGTGCGGAAGCTAGCACGGGACCTTGAATACTGTAGGAATTGGTGTTCATCCGGTGTTTATGAAAGTTCCTATTTTGATTGTGGCTTCCAGGTCGGTGGAGCATGAGAAGTCTCTGGGAAAAATTCAACTTGCAGTTTTCGAGCTACGACCTTGAGTTCGTGACCATTCGATCCTTACGGCAACTGCGACCGTTTCGGAATTTATATAACTTGGATTTGGGACTCCAAACTCAGTCCTCAGACGTCAATTTAGTTTTTGTGGTTGAAAAAAGACTAAACGCCATTTTAGGTTTCTTTCGATGTCAGGTTTCAGCCCGCGGCGGAGGCTTGAAAGCCAGTGAACGATTCGATACCTTTCCTGTGGAGCGATTGGATTTGAGCTTCTTAGAGATTACAGAATTTCAAATTGCTGACGCCGCTTGGGGGCGATTGGGGTTTCGCACAGCTCTAGGACGCGGAGTCTTAAATCTAATGAATGAACTCAGTTGCGATGGACTTTTGCTGCTATGTCAGGAGCGAGTCACTCACGTTGAATCATTCCTACAACAGTTTCGTCGCTCGCCCTTTCGTTCAGAATTCGTTCGTTGTGGGCGCTATCAAGGATCTGAATCCTTGGACGAAAGCGGAGCGGGAGACGTTCTTGCTGTTGAGCAAAATGTTTTTTCATCCCGAATGACTCAGCTATTATGTTTAGGTTTGGAAATATGGAGTGACCCGATTGTTTATCAGAATCGAGAAACAGTTTCATTTTTGCTTGGATTCATTCCTAAGCGCAATCTTGCTGAGGCAAGACCGCTAGCAGTGATTCGAAGTAGTTCTAAGGGAGAACAAGCCAATGCTACTCTCAGACTTACATATTCACAGCACTTGGAGTGATGGCAAGCACACTGTGGCCGAGATCGTCGACCTCTATGGTACCCGAGGGTTTCGCGTTATCTGTGTGACCGATCACATTTGTGAAACGAATTCACTGATGGGCATTGCAGCCCACTGGCTGAATTGTTCACTTTCAAAAGAAAAATTTCCCCAATATATTGAAGAGATTGAGAGAGAGG
>JBILOD010000455.1:0-3716 GCA_044374645.1 Pseudobdellovibrionaceae bacterium
TCATTTAAATTTTTTTTGCATCTTCAAGTGATAGCTTGAAATACCGATCAAAATCTTCAATTATACCCCCACCCGCTACAAAGTAACTTAATACTTCGTCGCGCTCTCAGCCAATAAATTCACGTTCAAGCCATTCTCGCATTTGTTGAATATTTGCTTTCTCGTCCTGACTTTTATAGGGAGGTAGTAGTGGATTGGCTTTGTCAGAAATAAAAACGTTAATGTTTTTAGCTTCTAGTTCAGCCAAGTAACCTGGTATCAAATCACCCACTGAAGTAAACCCTAAACCCAACGCCTGCTTACCCCGTTGTATAATTAGATCGAATCTCATTCGATCCATTATTTCATCAACCGATAACCTATCGGTAAAACTGCTTGCTACAGTTCTATTTGCAAAATTATTTGGCTCAACGACAAGAATCCGGCCACTGAATAGCTTTTTTCCACGCCCGGCCGCTGATACATAATGTTTGGTTAGCAACAAATTGCTGAAAATGCCCCATTTAAGCCACTTGAAAGCTCTTTGTGACCGGCTTTTGGTGGCTCTGAAAAACCACACTTTCCGCATTGTTTGTCCTAACCGTAATTGAGCGAAGACACTCAGTTAGCTCTGCTTCAGATACAATCTCAAAAACCTGAGTTTGAAAGGGTGATGCGCCAGATGCTCGAAATCGATCCACGTCCTGCCTATCAACAGCGAGAGCACCCCATCGGCGATGCTAGCACCACGGGACGGCGCTACGGCATTGAGATTATGGGCATTGAGGTCAAATACGAGATGGGCGAGGACTGTATTCGCATTCTATCTCTTGCATCAGTTTAATGTTTTAGTCTGTTTAGTTAGGAAGGATCACATCACGAGTATGCCGTTTCATGATCTTTCATTCACAAAATTCTGAGTTATCTCCTGTTTTCTTAAGATCACTCACCGCTGCACACGACTCAGTTCCTTTGCTTTAGGTTCTGACTGATCAATCACATGAATTTTTCAAAGACATTATACAATATTTGCCACTGATATTGAACAAATTGTATTTATGATTTGAATTTTCGTCGATTAGATTGGTTTTACTTGTGTCGCGTAGAATAAAAGTTTAGAAAATACGTGAATCAACTTCGAATATACCAATTTAGGATGCCACTTGGCGTAATAGTAGTTTTTTTAAGGCTGTATATTTGAAATCCTAATAATAAATAAAAAAGGAGCCCTTCAATGAAAATCCTTACTATGATGACTGCAATCGCTTGTTTATTGGCTAACTCATTAAGCTTTGCCCAGCTTGTTAAGCGAGGGACTGTCGATGTATATGAAATTAGCTTGGAATCAGAGAAACCACTTAAGTTTACGCTAAGCAATCAATTTGAAACAAACGATGGCTGTAATCATTTTTCTATTCTAGGTGATTTACGTAAACTCGAGATTCCTGAAGGGCAGCTCACCATTCTCCAAGATTTTGTCGCTGAAGTGGGTATTTCGGGAACTGAAATGGGTTGTGCTGACGGTCCTAAGCGAGTTCTCAACCTCGAGTCACAGGAATTTGTCATATATCCCGTAGGTGGTTCAATCTATGGGAAGATTTATGTGCCAACAGGATTCAAGATCAATGTGAAATAGTCTTGGTGCAAAATTACAGGTCCACTGCTCAATAGGTCCATTTTTTTTGGCAGTATTATAGGCATCCTGAATACCGCCCTTGTAGCAATAGAAAGATTAATTATGAAGTTCGCTTATTTTATAGTTTTTGTTTTTTTTCAAAATTACGCTTTTTCGAAAACAGTAGAATATTGCGATAAACAATTCGAGAATGCGATCTCAGCCAGCGCTCCATTAGGGCGGGGTCCAATCAATACCAAACTGGTCTACGAAATCATGAAAGAAGAAACTTTCAATCCTCATTGCGTCGATCGGCAATGGCACCGTGAGCCTGTTTACTTTTTTCTCGTAAACTCCTACAGCTTTGAGTCTGCGACCACCATTATTGATGCTATTCTAAAGAAGGGATGGAAAACAAACTCTGGTTATAATTTTATCAATGGTATTTTTGATGGTTATAACCAAGAAGATATTGTGCGTTTTCTCAAGTATTTCGAAAAAAATGGTCTAAATTTGCATAAGGCTATCGGGATATATGAACAGACATACGGCTTAGCTGGACTAGTTAGAACAGCAGCAGTCTACGGAAAAGAGTTTGTCATTGAGTTTTTGGTGAGAGAACGAGGACTATCGTTCAACGATGCAAAGAACCAAAATGCAATACATTCGGCCGTCATTTACCATCAGTTTAATGCGTTCAAGAAACTTTTAGAACTTGGCGCGAAAATCTTTGATGTGGATTCATTTGGTAAAACACCACTTGATTATGCAATCGAAAATCATGACGAAGTGACAATTCAATATATCATTGAGCGAAAGATTACTCCGAAAAAGTAGTACCCCTCTGTATTTTTCATGTCCAACCATTGTTTGAAAGTAGTCCCCTAAACTCTGCCAAAAGCCCGTTTGTTCGTGGCTTTTTTGGAGAGATTTGTAAAAAGCCAATAAGAGCGTCAAGGCCCAATTTATAATCTGGAAAAACTGATGATCGTCCTACGCTGCCGATAGCCCAGGCTATAGGCACCCCATTGCCATAGAAGCGCAGAAGGCCTCTGTTTTCTTGGTGAAAGTCGTTCTTCCTCATTTGTGAAGGTTTTAGGGTTGGATCAAAAGCTGGACCTGGATTTGTTTTTCCTTATCGTCCGTATCCAGCATCTATGGTGGTTAGGCTTGTCCGACAGGAATCGGTAGATGCTTTTTGGAAATTTTTCTGCAAATTAACTCCCATGCGCCGAAAAAAAAGATCCCGCTGTTGTTGTCTTTGGACTTACCCCCTAGAAAACCGGCCCGGCTAGTCAGCCTCTAAAAAAGAGGTACGACTATGAATATGACTAGTAATAATACTAGTAACAAAGATTTTAAAACCGAGATTCTGGGTAGGGAGCGTCGCCGTCGATGGTCACCTTCTGAGAAACAGTCTGTTATTTCTGAGACTTATCAACCTGGATTTACAGTGTCGCAGGTTGCGCGAAAATATGGTATACCTCCGAGTCAGTTATTCTATTGGCGTAGAAGACTTGAAGAAGGAGCATTGGTGGCTGTGGGTTCTGAAGAAAAAGTTATCCCTGAATCTGAAGTAAAGGCCCTTGTGCTGTCCGGGCTCGTTCGTCACAGTTGGCGGCCTAATTTAAGTCAAAAAAATGTGCGGATTGCAGCGTAAATAGCTGAATCCTCGAAGGTGACCCTAGTTCTCAAAGGAGGACGTTTTATGATAAAAGGGGGTCACGATGGACAACGAAAATCAAAGCTCACAAAAACAAAAAAGAACGCGCAAGCGAAGATCTGCGGAAAAAATGTCGGAACTCGTTCTCGAAGCTGAGCGTGTCGGCGCGAGCCAAGTTTGCAAACGTGAAGGAATTGCCCCGGCTCAACTCTCCAGGTGGAAACAAAAATTCCTTCAAGGCGGTATTCAAAGTCTAAAGGAGATCAAACGCCGACCGAAGCAAAAAGAAGATCCCCAAGTGGCAGAGATGAAAACGGAGCTAGATCGAATTTCCCAAGCTCTGCTGGAGACCTCCATCGAATTGCAAGCGATGAAAAAAAAGAGTCGCTTGGTCTAGAGGGCCCCCTCTATGGTCGACATTTGACCCTAGAGCAGCGAACGGCACTCGTGAAATTTATT
>JBILOD010000458.1:0-3709 GCA_044374645.1 Pseudobdellovibrionaceae bacterium
TTGTTAACTTTTGAATTTTATTCATTTACTATCCCTTTCAGAACGTTCCATTCGGCCTCCAACAGAGAGCAATCTTGGTGCTCATATTTGGGAGCATTACATCCAACAGATTGAAGCTAACCAAAAGGCACTCTCAAATTTTTTCAAAGAGTGGCGGAAACCGCCCGATTTCGATGGTTGGAGAACCCCCTCGCCGCTTAATAGAAGGGGGTATTTGGTGCCAATCTGTTGCTTGGTCCACAAAACTATCCTGTAGTGTCAATGTGCCTGGAGTCTAAGTATCCGCATCTTTGAAGATTTTTTTTGAGATTGGAGGTTTCGTTTTTGTAATCCTAAGTCGAACATCTCAGATGCATGATCATTGCTCTCATAAAGGTGTCTTTGCAGATTGGTGTGAGCAAACTTTTAGCTCTAAAGTGGAAATGTACAATACCTATCGCGAATTGATGATGAAGCAACTTACAGGCAATGCAGCAATAAGTCTCGAAGGGATCAAGTCTAGTTTCAAAGTGATCAAAAAGTAACTCCAATATCTTCATGCTCAATAGTTGCGGGAATTGAAGCTAGTTGTTTTAAGAAAGGAGTTCATACCAGCCCTAGTATTGAACTCCATCGGCTTTTTAATAATTAGTTACAATAGTTCATCAACTGACTTATGGCTTTATTGGAACCATTTAATTTAAATTTGATACTTAAGCCTGACTCACCTGAGTTCATTCGAAGATTTACAAATAACGTCTTATCGGAACGCAGTCTGGTAAGGAGTTCTTCTGAAAGTGGTTCTGACACAAGCAAAGCCCGATCCTTTCGAACAAAATAAACGCTCCCCATAGATTGCATGCGCTTCTCCGAACCGAATGCCAATGTATTAATACGACTTCCAGCTACCTGGCGAAGAACGTTCCGACTGAGCAAGACTCGGAATTGAATGCCCTGTTCGTTCTGACCACAAGTTAACACCAACTGGTTTCCAACATTATCCGAGACAGTAGTGAAATACCTTAGGCAAGGATAGTAGTCCCCCCAAGGGCCGACGTAGGAATCACAGCTTTGATTTCTAGAATGAAAAGCCCAAATGGAGCTGCCAGAAGTGGAATTACCACCCCCGATGTAAGCTTCGGTAAGAACCTCAATCGCTTTTTGAATATGATAGTTTGATTCTTGGTAGTATTCATTTTTTTTCTCCATCAGTAACAAAGCAAACTCTTTGGCATGAACCGGATAGGCACTCCCCAGGGCCCTGATCGCAGCTGTCATAGCTTTTGTTGAAGCCGCATAGTATAAATACAATTGATCGATGAGGCCAAGGCCAAGCCCCCGGGCAAATTCGGGCGACATCAAGGCAATGCGATCTATAATTACTCTCGAAGAGTTTTCAACGTTCACTTGATAATAGGGATAAAACTTGGAGCCAACCACCCATCCAGCGTCGTAGAGATTTTCATCACAAAGGGACGTGACAGAAACGATGGCTTGATCAATCTTTTCATAGACATTGGAGGTATAAAAATTAATCCCGTTAGCTATAGATTCGATTCTTTCAGCGGAACAAGCTTCTGATTGGAAGCCCGTGAAAAACGAAAAAATAAGAGCTAGCATACTAATTTTAGTTATTTTATTGAGAACCATAAATATCCTTTCAATCGATAGGTAGTGCAATGGGGTTCTATTTATGGGGAACAATGGATTTTATCGATTTATATCTTCGAATATCTGACGTCCAAAAAGTGTCAATTTTTGAACATCGGGGCCGATGAATCACGCTCTATAAACCTTTCGATTTCCTGATGCTTTTTTTTTAGAGAACCCGGCATTACCATTGCACTGTACTTTGTTGAAACAATTTTGAAGTGCACCTTGGTTTGCGCCGGGGACCAATAATAATCAATCCTCGCGTGGGAAATCGAGGGAAAGTGGGATTAAGAATGTTGTATCGAGTCCAAACAAAAAAGCGCCAAATGTTAAAAAGTTTTACAGCGAGTTTAGTGGCACTAATGACGGTTGCAACCCCTCCTGTCCAAGGCGGAAACGGCCATTTATACAAAAAAAATCAAAATGAAGAAAATCACCCAAAGTTTCGCCCTTCTGAAAAAGCTTTCGAAACCACAGAAATTTTTAGCACCCTGATGAACGACTCTGCTGTTTCAGGATTGTGGCATGAATACCAGTCTGAGAATCTTCAAACCATGCCCGATCGAATCCTTGAAAACTTCTTGAAGAATCATCCTTTCTTTGCACAAATCTATCACCTACTCGAATCGAACCAAGGTCCAATGCTGGAAAGGTTTATGATGGCGCAGTTAAATTCAAACCGCCTCATCACTCCTAATTCAGACTCAGACAGCTTACGGATTCGGCGACTCGTTATCACCGTCGCAAAGAAAATGGGATTTACCGATGAAGCCATCGATAAAATGAGTTTGTTTATGCAAATCGGTGGATCAGCCAATGCCTTCACAGTCAGCGGATCGATCGATCACATTGTCGTCAGCATCAATATGGAAACTGTTAAACAGATGCAGGATGTGCAGCTAGAAGCCGTCATTGCCCACGAGCTTTTTCACATCGTTCGCGGACATGTCGTTAAAGGTGCCATCATGGACTTAATGTTCGGAGTTATGATGCAGACTCTAACACAACCAGCCGACCAGTTCTCTCTCAAAAGTCTGTCTTCAGAAATCAATACGGCTGCATGGCTGAACCCCAGCAATTTCAATTCGGTCACCGGTCAAGGCGAATTCAATATGCTCGGTCAAAGACGTAATGCCAATAGTTTGATTTCTTTTTGGTTGAAGTCTTTGAACCCAGACGCCCGCCAACAGATTCATTACTCAATCTTCACGAGCCTCGTGAGAATGCCAGAAGCTAACCGCAAACAACTGATTTCTGACTTTTTACAAGCCGTAGTGCAGGGCTTACGGACCACAGGGTATGAGGTGCGCCAAGAAGTTTACTCTTATCTGGGCGCCATTATTTCGAGCCTGAACTCGAAATCCGCTTACACACCCAAGTACAATCGTGAAGAAATGCAGGCCTTCTTCAAAGTGATCGCTGAAACCTACTCAAGAGCACAAGAAACAAGCTGCGATATGGGTGCCGCTTCACTCGTGCAAAACCTTGAAGTTGCCTCTGCGATGTCTTTGCTAGTACTTGGAGATCGAACCACCAACAACCTCGACCGTTTGCGTTCCGTACTTAATGCCCAAGAGGCCTATAAAATTAATGCAAAGACTCTCGAGGAAAATCCAGCCTATTTAGCTGACTTATTAGAGGGTATGGACCATCCACCGATCAACATGCGCATCAATACCATTATGGAGCACTTCCCTGCTTATCCATTGATTCTGTCTGCCAACGGATTTACTCGTCTCTTATTGGTAGAGCAGATTTTGCGCGAAAATGCCGCCCATCCCGAGCAAGCTTGGGCTCGAATGGCGAATCAGCAAGCTCTCGAAAACATGACCCAACAGGCAAGCGAAAAAGCAGCCGCAGCGAAGGAAGGCACACCTGAACCAAAAGGCCCTCCTGCCGGAGGAGATGGTGCCGAGGCTGATGCCAATAAGATCACAGTCGTTCTTAAAAGTGGGGAGAAGCTCAATGCTCCTCTAGAGTTGGCTCAATACTTCACTAAAAAACAAAATGAGCTGATTGATACAGTGATTCAATTGATCATCGATTTGGAATCACGAATCACAAAAGCCGGCGCTCG
>JBILOD010000457.1:0-3709 GCA_044374645.1 Pseudobdellovibrionaceae bacterium
ACTTCGGCATGGTATCAAAATCCTGCCGATCCATTTACGTCACTCGCGTTGGGAATGTTATTTGGACGAAACCAAAGCACTTCGGTTGGGTTTTTGTTTAGTGCGAGGTTTGAGTCGAAAAGAATACCAGCGCTTAAACGAAGAGCGCGAACGTGCTCCATTCACTGGTGTGAAGGATTTTTTGTTGCGCACGCAGTGGCGCGAATCGATTTTGCGTCGTCTCGTTCTTGCCGGGCGTCTCGGCGATCCGCGCAGTGTGCTCTGGTCCTTGCTGGCGTACACCACGGAAGACACCGCCACCCCCCAGCAGCGCAGCCTCTTCGAATGGGAAGGCGACGCCAGCTCAGAATCCTCGGACTCCGTCTCGAATTCCTTGGCGCCCGAGGTGACGCCCTTGTTGGGGACGGAGCTCCAACAACCTGCGGGGACAGAGCTCCAAAATTCCAGTTCAAGAGCCTCCTCCCTCAACGTTGAATCGTCGCGTTCTTGGGATGCGTTAGACTCGTGGGATGCTCTCTCTCACGAATACGAAGCCTTCGGGTATTCGGCTCACGGACATCCCATGCAAATTTTGCGGAAGCAGGTGCGTTTGCCGAAATGGAATGCGCAACTCATTCGTCAAGCACCTAGCGGTACAATGGTGGAGGTGAGTGGTATGGTTTTGATCCGTCAGAAGCCGCCCACAGCAGGAGGTGTGGTGTTTGCCACTCTGGAGGATGAAAAAGGTTTTATCGATCTTTGCCTTCCTCCTGAGATTTATACCAAGTACCGCGAGGTTTTTCTGACTGCCTGTTTTCTGTGGGTGAGTGGCCAAACTCAGCGAGATCTGAACACCATCAGCGTCAAAGTTGAAAGGCTCAAAAGTATCACCCTAGCGCGTGATGCTGTCGATGAACCTGGCGGATAAATACATATCAATTGTGTTAAAGGCATCTTGTGTATTAAGGGCATCATAAAAGTGAACTCAGAAAGGTTTTGATGGTCGTTCGATCAAGCTATTCACTGTTCCGAATGACACTCGTCGCGTTAGACTTGAGCAATTCACGAATATTTACCAAAAGTGGACGAGTATCATGGTTTAAAACGGTGCTCTCAATTCGCTGCGCTAACTTTTCGAGGGCGTTGTAAAACCTAGAAGTGTCAGTCTCAATTCTTTTTAAGGTAAAAATCAATGAGTTAAATTTCCAAACGGGTTTTTCGTGCTCGATAAAATCGTAAATATAGTCCTTATATATTCGGCGATGGGTTGCATCCAAATCTTCGACACTGAAATCGCTTAGATCGTATGCCAGGCGATCTTTTAAAAACGATTTATCGGGCCAGGCACCAATATAATTGATAATTTCGACGCCGATCCAAGGAATACTACGAACCCAGTTCGACAAGACCCTGAAGACAGTTTTGTTTATATTTGTTTCTTCAGTAGCCCATTTATCTCCTCCACGAGGGGACACCAAATTTAAAACGTTTTCCACAACAAGCTTGGTAGACCGAGAATTCTCAGTTAAGTGGACAAGATCGGGCTTTGCCAAAATAGAGAGTGCCAGTAGTTTCTGACTTTCCTTATCTGAACTCAAAAGGCTCACTAAATTGGAGTGCTCAGACCCAAAATCTCCATCCAGCACTTTTTTCTCTAATGCATCAGGAACAAATAGATAACCATATTGGTGTTTCAATAGAAGTTCGTCCCAATCAAGTGAATTGAACCATGGGTAAGAGATCGACTTTGATTGTGACGACAAAAAGTCGTCGACGTAAAAACCATTGTAAAGCCAGACACCTAAACCTGAAGATCGATCTTCTGTAAGAACGAGGATCGCGTTCGCGAGAGTTCGAGGTCTCAAACTTTTTACAAATTGTTCAACGCCAGTCATCGATGCATACATGTCTTCCCAGGTATTGCTCAAATCAATGGCCGAGATTTCATGAGGCCATTCAATCAAGGCATTCGAAAGCATTTCAGAGCTGAGCTTATTACTAATGTCCAGATGGGTGACTAAAATCAAATCTCTGTCGGCAAGTTGTTTGACCCGATTAAACTGTTCATCAACAAAGAGGTAATTTGTTTTTCTAAAAAAACCAAGTTCGTTCTTTGATTTGTGCATGTAAAAATCAACGTTTGGGTTATAATTAAGCCCAGTGAATTTTACATTTTCTCTCCACCAACTCCAGTCAACTGACAATAATCCCCGTTCCATCCATTCTTTTTCGCCTGCTTTTGTCCTCAGGTAAATATAGTCCTTTCTGTTTCGGGCCGCTTTTAAAAGCCTGATATTCAATTTATTAAACTTCACAATACTTTGATCATAATCAACCAGCAAAAGCGACTGAATCTTATCTGTGAGGCCAGCATAAAGGAAACCTCTTTCGGACCCTACTGAAACAAATAATCCAGCTTTCATCTTTTCAAAAATTGGAAGAATGTGCTCAGGGAAGACCTCATTTGGCGCCAAGAATCGACCCGCTGTTGGTGATGCTCAGTCTTCTATTGAAAATTGATTGATTGTGGCCTGAACTCTTAAGTTGATGGAGCCAGTGACGTGGTCATTATTGACCGTCATAGCCTCTGCACATTTGGTTCCTGTGGCTTTCGCGATTGAACCAGTGAACACTAAAAAAAGAATCGGAATCCAATTCCTTGCCTTCTTTCTTTCGATAATCGTTCTTGCAAGAAAGTTAGTTTTCACAAGTCCTCCATGAGTTCAATCTTCTGCAAAAACCATGCTTGGGCATAAATAGAATCTATTGACATTAGAAGTTTGGCACAATTTTCGCAATAAGAGTCATTCAGGGGCCGTGCTAATAGAGAAATGGGTCATCAAGCCCACAACATTTGGGGCGGTATCGAAGGTATCGAATATTTAGGCTGGAGCTGAAAACCTATATGAAAGATCTAGTATACAAAATTTTGATCCTCATCTTTTTTTCTCAGTCTACTAGTGGCTATCCACACAGTTCTTGCAAAGAAGTCGTTTCGGAAGGAATGACTGATCAATCCAATCAAATTACAGTAAGTCCAACAGACCAGAAACTGAAATTAAATATTCAAAAAGTCGTCCAAAGAATGGAAAAGGTCCTCAAATGGCAACCGAATACGAGGATCGATTTTTCCAAGTCAGAATTTGAAATAGGAGGTCAATATTATGATGGCGAAATCAGCGTCCGTTCACCCGAAAAGACAGATTTTATTAACCTTACATCGCTGATTGTGCATGAATACGGTCATGCCTTTTTCGATGAGAATATGAAAATATTCTTTAGGGGGCGAGTAGCCACGTTCCAAAACCATCGAAAGAGACTCAAGGACGCTATTCAGTTTGCAATACAGAATGGTAAAGGAGAGGAGCTACGACGCTTGTATTCGGACTCATACCGTTTAGATGGGCTGTTCATTGAGACCATGGTATACCAGGAACTCCTAGGTGACCTTTTTGCTGCCTATTTCAACAAGGATCCTAATGCTGTAAGTAGAATTTTATTAGACAATTGGAATGAACTTTCTGACTCCCAAAAACAGGAAATTCTTGAAACGGAACCAAGATACCTCGACCTCGTTGAATTGCGAACATTTTCAATAAGAGACTATTCCGAAGAGATACTTTTTGAATCTAATCTCGCCGAAATGTATTATCGGGAACTTAATCTTGTGAGGCCCTTTATTTGGAGCATATTGGAAAAATTGCCTGAAAAAGATTTTCCGATATTTGTT
>JBILOD010000047.1:0-12452 GCA_044374645.1 Pseudobdellovibrionaceae bacterium
TTCATTAAAACCAAAGAATCCTTTCCTCCCTTTTCAGCGGCTTTCTTCACGGCCGACTCAAGTTTTCCCATCTGTTCAGGGGTAAAACTCACTCCTCGACTTCGCATTCTTTCAATGGCGTGGTTCGAAAACTTCAGGCTCGCCGGTGATACATTCGCAGTTTTATCAAAATTCTGCGTTTTCTCTATTCCAGCCAGGGTCTCCTGAAAGCTTGGCCCCGAACCAATTTTATTTCCTGGCGAAAGCCCTCCGGCTTTCCCGAGACCGCCATCGAAGGTATTTATTTTCTTAATGTCCATCGACATACGATTCACTCCTAAAAAATGAGGCCCTGAGTTTTTCTAGGCCTCCTTTTATGGAGCCAATTCCTTGCCAGTTTCTTTTTCAACTCTGTTCAACATTCCCCTCGCCATCGCGATTTGATCAAGGTTTCCCTTCATCGGCTCATTTTGAACAGAGCCCTTATTCACAGTCTCCTGTGTTTTAGGAGAAACTTTCAAGTCCTGGCTCACATTTTTTTCAATTTTCTGGTCGTCGTTCTTAAGACGTGGGTCTACGATCTTACGCACGTCACTGAATTTCACTGTGCGATTGCCCACTAATAAAAGCGGTCCTTCGCTCGTAAAATTCACACCTGTGATAACGCCCTCAAATTGAGTTTCCGAACCCACTTTGTTGCCCATTTTGTCTTTCGCTTCAACCTCGAGAGTGTAATCACCACCGGGTTGTTCCACGCCACGTTCATCCTGCCCATTCCACTGTATCGAATTACCACCGGCTTTCAACTGTTTCATCGTAAACGTGCGGACGACCTCCCCTTGAGGATTCTTAATCTTCAAAGTGACATCCTCAGCTTCTTTCAACAATTTAAACTGAAAGTCATGAGTGGTATCTCCCTTCGCTCTGGACAACTGTGCACTATCACCAGCGACAGCCTTGCCAATGAGATTGAGGGTCTCGAATTGTTGCATTGGCGCTTGCGCTTTTTTCATTCCTTCCATTGTGGAATTGAGATTTTGCAATTGTTCCACAGAGGTGAACGCGGCAAGCTGTGATGCCATTTCGTGAGCCTGCATTGGATTGGTAGGGTCCTGGTGCTTCATTTGCGCGAGCATCAATTTCATGAACGCATCTTTATCAAGATTTTTATTCCCAACAGCGCGAAGCTTTTTGGAGGGATCAACCCACTGAGGATCGGCAATGCGATTGAGCACATCACCGACATTATCGTCTCCCATTTTTTGCATTTCCATCGCACTTTGGGTCCGAACTCCACTGTCTTTTGTAATGAAGTCGTTATCTTTGCGATCAGAATAAGCTCTCGTTGAACTTTTAATGTTCATTGGTCATCCCTTTCCTCTGAGTTCTACGCCACCAAATTCAGCTCGCGTCCTTTGTTTTGTCCTAAAGAGGACCTTGGCCTAATTTCATTGGAAATTGGCGCTAACGGTTCTTCTCGTTGACTTCGATAGGTTTTAAACCCAGGCGCATCAAAGAGTCCTTGCCGTTGAAAAAGATTTTCTTGCCGAAACTGGTTCATAAACTGGCGCGCTTGATCTCGTCCTTGATCAAATTGCTGTTGGTTAAAAGCTTGTTGTGAATCCTGGCGAGTAAAGTCACCCCCCACATCCACCTTGACCGAATCCACCGCCAAGCGATGTGAAGAAAGATTCTGCTTCAGCTCATTTAAGCTGCTCTCGAGCAATCGCTGCGATTCCTGATTTTCAGCCTTCATTTGAACTTGAACTTTACCTTCATGCAACTTTACCTTCAATTCTACCGTGCCTAAACCTTCAGGGCTCAGAATGACTTTCACTTCTCCGCCACCCTTAGCGGCAAGAGATTCTGCGGCCATGCTCAGCTTATTGAGGTTCTCAATGCGATCCTTTGGAGACAATGAGAGGTCCCCACCATTGATTTGACTCAGTTGCATTGGCCGAGCGGGTGTTGATACGGCATCTCCCCCTGGAATGACAAACTCATTCGCAAGATCATCCATCATCTCTGAATCATCTCCCAGTTCACGAAGGGCTTCGTCATTCAAGTTCGAACTTGAAAAACTGAAACCGGAATCGCGAGACGCATCGCCCATCGCAGCGCTTGGCTCCTTCAGTCCATTGAGGTCGGTATTGGTTAAGAAGGGGAGCTCTTCAACACTCCAATTCTTAACATCGGCCAATCGATTCTTGTTAGCCACTGACTCAAGTTCATTGAGATTACCGAGAGTCGCCATTTCACTCTGCTGAGAAAGACCTTCGAATAAGGAATCCCCCCGAGGGACTAACGATGACTCCATGGGTATTGGCTCCGCCGACGTGATCCCGCTCGTCGAAAGCTCATTGGGTGCCATCAGCATCTTCTCTAATTCCAACTTCGGAACAGGGCCGTTTAGCTCCCGCTGCGCTCGAGCTGGCGTCGATTCTGGCAAAGGCTGCTGCCCCACCTGACTCAACCACTTTGATAAATCAGAATCCTCGTCGACAGCAGTGAAGCCATCCAAGCTCAGGCCTTCGCTCTTGCCTCTTTCCCCCTCATTGGTCTTCGACTTTACATTGAAGAAGCGACGATTGAGATCATCAATAGTGGCATTGAGCTTTTGCCGATTCGCGAGCTTTGACTCTAACCCACTCGATGATTGATTATTAAGTTTACCTAAACTTGCAGAACTTTCTCCATTGGGAGTCAAGACCTCACCCATTGAAAACGGATTCAACACTGCTTGTTTATCCACGCCCCTCTGCCGCCCCAATCCGGCATCCTGCAACAAATTGACATAAGCATCGGTAGATGAGGTTTGTTGGGACTCCGGCACCCCTAATTGTTCAATGACAAACGGAGCCGATTGCTCCATTGGCAATGCCTTTATCTCAGGAGGAAGTTGCGCAAGAGCAGCAGAGAGTCGCTCTGCTGTAATTCCAAGTTCACTCTCAAGTGAGTCCATGAACTTTTGAACGGCGCTGTTTTTTCCATCTTTGAGCTTTCCTGATTTGGCTCTGGAAACCCCACCCTTTGTATCCGTCTCTGCAGCTTCATTCGTAGACTCGCTATGAGCGGATGCTACTTCATCAGCCGATGTCTGTTCCTTCCGAGTTGATCCTGTCTTGGCAACTGCAGGACCTTGACGATCGGACGGTTGACCTGTTGAACCGGGCTTGGCAAGACTTTGCCGTTCTTGCATTGAACGTGGCGGATTTGGTCTCGAAGGAACCGGCCGTTGCACTACCTTCTGAAACTCTGACAAATCCTGAGGATTCCCCCTCGTTTCTGGAGCGCTTCCCAAACCCATTCCCGGATTCGGTGGCGCAAGATTATTCAGTGAAACCTGCATTCACACCTCCTTGTGTTATTTGCGGTAACCAACATATTTTTCTGAAATCGCTTGGGCCTTTTCTGGCTTCAAGAGATTCATAATGTCAGCTGCGGTTTTCTTTTTCATTTTTGCCATCACTTGCACTGCGAGATCTTCATCGATGGTTTCGATGATCTTCGCAGCCTGTGGTGCTTTCATATTCGAATAAAACTGAACGAGATTCTCAACTTTCTGATCATCCGCTTGTACTTTATCTTCTAAGACTGAGCTTATCTTTCTTCTCACCTGCTCAAGATCTTGCAGTTTTTTTTCAACTTCCTGGCGCTGTAACGCCAATTCTGCTTCCATTTTATTTAATTCTTCTTCGCGACGATCCAATTCCTGCTTGCGCTCACGAAGCCGAGCAAAGTGATTCAACTCCACATCTTCCGCTTCTTTTGCTGGCGAAACAGCTCCGCCTTCGATCGAACTGTTATCCGCAGAGACTTGGCCAGTGGAATTAGCCCCCGCTTTTGTAGCCGTTTCCGGGTTTGGCTTCTCTGTTACTTCAGCCGCAGCACGAGCAAAGAGGCCAAGTTCAATGCGACTCAGAAATTTTTCGACTTCATCGAGATAGTAGGTTCCTGTCAGTGTGACCAAAAAACCAACGACGGCCACCATTAATGCCAACGGATTCATTTTCTGGCGTGCCTTAGGCGCTGTTGGCTTATTGCGAACATTGTTTCGAACAACGGGAGACGGCGCCCCTTTGCGGAGCCCTTTTTGTTTTTGAGCCCTGTCAAAATAATCTTTGTAGCCACTACTCATTTTTTTGCCTCAAATTAAATCGCGAGTTCGTCATTTCTGTAAGCTCTTTTTCCTCAAGTTTTTTCTCCGAAAGCCGATAGTCTTCCTGTTGGCGCTCCTTCAGCTTCTCTATCATTTTATATTCAATCGAAGCTTCCTGCAAAGCGAGTTGCATTTCCTCGACCTTAGACATTTTCTCCCTAACCACTAATTTTTGACGTTCAATCTTGATCTCTGTACCTTTGATATAGTCGTGAATTTGGCGTAGACGATCGCTTTGCTGATTCTCATTAAGAATAATCGCCTGGCGATCCTGCTGCGATCTTTCGATGTCTTGATAATAGCCGGTCAGAATATTCTGGGCTTCAAGCAAATCCGCCTGCGCCTCCAGGAAGTTTTTGCGGGCGAAATCTTCGAGAGACTTTCGATGATGCAGAACTTTTTCCAATCGGAACTTAAATGCCATGGTTTAATCCTTCGCTCTCGCTCTGGTCATCAACCGTGGAGAATTGATTGAAGCGATCTGAGCGTATCCATAAAATTTGTTTTTTCTTCCACTCTTTGGCGCAAAAACTGGGTGAGTGGATCAATGAGGCGTACCGCACGATCAATCTTCGGATTGGCTCCCTGACGATAGGCGCCAATATTAATCAAGTCTTCCGCTTCACGGTGAGTGGCCAAGACCTCTCTCAATTCTCTCGCCATCTCTTGATGGTGCCGATCGGTGACGTTACGCATGACTCGACTTGCACTTTGCAGAATATCTACAGCTGGAAAGTGTCCTTGTTGCGCTAGTTTTCGTGAAAGCACAAAGTGTCCGTCAACAATCGAGCGTACAGAATCACCAATTGGATCATCCATATCATCGCCTTCAACGAGCACCGTATACAAACCTGTAATGCTACCTTCTCCTTCGAAAGAACCGGCTCGCTCGAGGAGTTTCGGCAACATTGAAAAGACGCTTGGCGTATATCCCTTAGAGGCGGGCGGCTCACCAATACTCAATCCGACTTCCCGCTGGGCCATCGCAAACCGAGTCACCGAATCCATCATAAAAAGAACGTTTTTACCGAGGGAGCAGAAGTGTTCGGCGATGGCCATTGCCACATAGGCGCCTCGCATACGAATCAACGGGCCTTGATCACTCGTCGCCACCACGATCACTGACTTTTTCAGACCTTCAGGACCTAAATCATCCTCAATAAACTCCCGCAACTCACGACCACGTTCACCGATAAGAGCAATAACGTTAATGTCGGCTTCGGTGTAGCGAGCCATCATACCCAGTAGAACTGATTTACCTACACCAGACCCAGCCATAATACCTATGCGTTGCCCGCGTCCCACCGTCAGCCCAGCGTTGATGGATCGAATTCCAAGATCTAAAGATTCACGTATTGGGCGACGATCGAGAGGATTTCTGACTTCTTTGTAGAGTGGTAATTCACGAGGCTGTTCCATAACACCGAGGCCATCGATAGGCTGCCCAAGACCGTCAATAGTACGACCCAAAATGTTATTTCCGATTCGCACAGTGGCCACTTGCTTTGCCAAAGTCACTCGCGAGCCATAACTCACACCTTGCATCGGCCCCAAGGGCATCATCAACACATTGCGATCTTTAAAACCGATCACTTCGGCCCAAAATGAATTTTCCAAACCCTGAGGCTGAACTTCCACAATACTACCGACACTTGCTCCCGGTAAACTCGCTTTAATAACAAGCCCAGTCACTTCCAGCACCTTGCCACTGTCGCGAGTGAAATGCTGAGATCCGAGTAATTGATAATATTTGTCGAAATCCAGAGTTAATTCTGACTTATCCATGTTGAACTCTGTCTTTCAGAGGGGGGATAGAATCTCTAATCTCTTCCCAGAGCTTATTGATACGTTCTTCAAGTCGGGCATCAATTTCCGAATAGTTTGTTGCAATAATACATCCACCTGGTGAGATTCCCTCCTGTGGTGTAAACTCAACATTCTTTAGGAACTCAATTTCGCGTTTTCGTTCCTTTTGCAGAGTCTCAAGAAATTCAATTTGATCAGGCGATACAATAACTCGCAAGTGCTCTTCACTATGGGTCGCAGTTACACACTCTCGTAGAACCGACTGAATGGCCTCATTCGATCTCTCTGACACTTCAAACATCGCCATTTTAGTTGCAAGGTAGTATACCATTTTAATGAGTTGGTTTTCGTTGCTATTAAGAAAATGAACTTTTAAATCGCGAATAGTTGTAATGAGCTTATCCAGCTCCCCAAGTCGACGATCAATTTCTTCTGAATTTGTGGTAAACGCTTGTCGACGACCTTCAATCATTCCCAAATCAAAAGCTTCTGAATAGGCTTGTTCTTGAATGGCCTTCAGTTCTTCGAGAGCCTTTTCTTCGATCTCATTTTCGATTCTCTGTCCTTCAATTTCAGCAAGTCCTGTGAAGTTCCTTACCACTTCCGCAATTTGGAAGTCTGCATTATGATCCTGTGCCTTTACCAGCTCATCCATTCCCTCAGAAGTTGCCGCCGTCAGTCGTTGTGGTTCAAACCTTAGAACTTCCTGAAAAGCAAACTCTGCTTTAATCACGCTACGTTGTGCCATATACGCCTTGCCTTTCAGTCATCCAAACACCTTTAAACAAGCGCATCATCCGAGCCACCACGTGAGATGATGATTCGGCCTTCCGCCTCAAGACGGCGAGCCACGTTAACGATCTCTTGTTGCGCCCCTTCGACGTCACTCAGGCGCGCCGGTCCCATACTGGCGAGGTCTTCTTTGATGGCTTCCGCAGCCCGCGCACTAATGTTTTTGAAGATTTTTGAGCGAATTTCTTCATTGGCAGTCTTAAGGGCCAAGAGCAACTTATCATTGGCCACCTCTTTAAGTAGAACCTGAATTCCACGGTCATCAATCTTAATAATGTCATCAAAGACGAACATGAGTTTACGAATTTCTTCGGCGAGAATCGGGTCTTTTTCTTCCAATCGGGACATGATCGACGCTTCTGTATTTTTATCCATGACGTTCAACATTTCCGCCACTGGCTGCACTCCACCCAGCGTTGCTTGCTCAACCGTGCTCATCGAAGCCAATTCTGCTTTCAAGACGCGATCCACTTCAGCAATCAGCTCAGGAGCCACGTGTTCTAAATTAGCCATCCTCAAGACCACTTCAGCCTGGAGATTTTCAGGCAATCGTCTCAGAACTTCAGACTTCTTTTCCGCTTCCAAGTGAGATAAAATCACGGCCACCGTTTGAGGATGTTCGCTCACTAAAAAATTGGCCAGTGATTTTGCGTCAACCATCTCGAGACTCTCCAGGGTTCGAGCCTGGGTTGCATTCGAATTCAAGCCACCAAGAATACCTCGGGCTCTCTCTTCACCAAGAGCGTCGACAATACTTTCTTTCTGGGTGAGCTGCTCTGAAAAGATGTATTCTTCTGATTCACTCACCATTTCATAGTATTCCTCGAGAATTTTTTTAGTGACATGAACCGGCACAACCCGAAATTTCGCCATGATATTGATGATTTTACGAATATCCGTATCGTCCATTCGCTTGAACAGAGTCGACGCGGCTGACTTGCCAAGATAGTTAATCAAGATCGCAGCTTTTTCGAAGCCCTTCAGGTTTTCGAATTGAATGTTATCAACTTTGGATAAACGACTCATGCTTTTTCATCCCTTCTCACAAGCCACAGAGAAAGTGCGTTTGAGGCCTTTTCATCATCCATGGACATAATCTCAAGAATTCGATCCCGCAATAGCTCACTTTCCGCCTTATCAGGATCAACCGATTCTTCAAGCATCGGCAATGCCGACGTCATGCCCGGCAGGGTACTATCCACACTTTGCAACTCTTCCAATTCCTCGATTGTTCGAGGCAACATTTCTTCCACAGAATCCTGAAAACTATCGGTCACCCACTGCATGAAAGGACGAACGATGATCATGAAGAATAGCGCAAGTGCAAATGCCATCATCGACCATTTGAAAATTCCCTGCACTGTTCGCTTGATTTCAAGATTCGTTAGTAACCGGTCTGATTCACTAAAGTCTTCTTGTGCGAACTGAATATTCTCGATTCTCACCGAATCGCCGCGACTCGAGTTAAAACCGATGGCACTCTTTACTAAGGATTCATACTTTTGTAATTCTTCAGGCGTGCGCGGAATCCATTGAGTCTCAACGGTTCCATCATTTTTCTTTACGGATTGGACATTACCATCCACTAATACCGCCACCGAAATACGATCCACACTGCCACTGCCCTCTTTCACATTGCGAACCGTCTTTGGAACTTCGAAATTGGTCGTTTTGAGCTCCTTCTTAACATTCTGATTAAACCCAACTTGTCCGGCATCTTCCGCACCAGGAAGATTGGCTCTTGATCCAGGCACCCCCGAAGGATTGGTGCGACTGCCATCGAGAGTTTCTTCCTCACTTGTGACAGAACGAATCGCTGTTTTATCGGCATCAACGATCTCTTCAACGCTCGTAACTTGTTTATTATTGAGAGTAACATCGACTTTAGCGATGACTTTGGCCTGCCCCACCGCTTTAGATAAGATGGTATCAATCCGCGATTCCATATCTTCTTCGATCTTCGCTTTTAATTCCATCATCTCTTCGGAAACCCCTGCGGCCTGTTCACCCATGCGCGAAAGGATTTTCCCACGATCATCAACCACAGTTACACGATCCGCATCAAGACCTTCAACAGCACTCGCGACGAGATAGCGAATCCCGCGAATTTGCTCTGGACTGAGGGTTTTTCCAGCATGCAACTGCACCACCACTGAGGCCGTAGGCGGTTTGGACTCCTCAAGAAAGTTCTTCTTCGCTGGAATGGCCAAAATCACCTTTGACTGCTTCACCGCCGAAAGACTGTTAATCGCGCGCATTAATTCGCCCTGGAGGGCACGCTGATAGTTTACCTTTTGAGTGTAGGTATTAGAGGTGAGATCTTGTTTTTCAAAGAGTTCCAAGCCGACGTTGCCCAGTTTGGTTGAGCCAATTTCCGCCATCAATGCCATTTGGGTTGAATGCAACAATTGTGAAGGCACTACGATGGTATTAGTATCATCCAGCACCCGAAAGGGAACGTTTTTTTCCCGTAGTTTCTCGACAATCATCGACACCTGATCCGCCGGCACGTTGGAAAACAAAGGCACATATTCCTGACCTGAAACCATGTTTAAAACGATCAAGGCCGTAACGATACCAACGAGCACCACACCAATGAGCGAGACTCTTTTTGTCGGGCTCAGGGTTTTATAGAACTCATTAAACTGCGCAAATAAGCTCGCAAATAATTTCTGCACCTAATCCCCCAACATCAAACCTGCATTTTCATAATTTCTTGATAGGCATCTATGACTTTGCTTCGAACTTGCACCATTAACTTAAGGGCGATATCCGCTTTCTCTGCGGCTATCATTACATCTGGAATATTATCTGTTTTTCCGGTGGCAAGATCCTGCATCTTTTGATCGGAGACCTTTTGCAAGGTATTTACTTCTTGGATGGCATCTTTGAGAGTTTCACTGAAACTCTTTCCATCGAGAGCTCCTGACTCCTGCGATGCGGTGCTGACTTGGGTACGCTGAGATTCAATATTCCCAGTATTTAAAAACTGTCGCGCATTTGAAACATTAAAACCATCCATGGTCTTTTCTCCACCTATTTATCTTAACAAACTATTTCTAACAAAAAGAGTCCAATTTATTAAATATTTCTAATTTATCGCCCTAATTCGAGGGCGCTGGCGGCCATATCCTTACTTGCCTGCATGGCCGACACATTGGCTTCATAGAGGCGAGTGGCCATGATCATATTTGCCATTTCTTCCATGTGATTAATATTCGGGTAGGCGACATAGCCTTCCTCATTGGCATCCGGGTGATTCGGTTCATATTTCAAAATCGGCGCCTTTGTATCAGAAACCACATCAACCACTTGAACACGCTGGACATCGCTCCTCGGATCACTCGCCATGATCACCTCACCAAAACTCTTGGCGTCGGGCATGGCCTCAAAAACGACATCCTTTCGTCGGTAGGGTCCCCCTTCTGGAGTCCTAGTGGTATTGATGTTGGCGATATTACTCGAGATAGTATTCATTCGCTGGCGTTGAGCCGCCATGCCACTGGATGAAACCCTCATTCCCGATAGAAAATCAGCCATTATCGACCTCCCTCGGTCGCCGCATACTTCAATGCTGCCATCTTTTTATTAATCAGTTGTAGAGCGCTTTTGTAGAGGAGATTGTTTTCAGTCAGTGCCGTCATTTCGCGCTCCAAATCGACAGTGTTCCCATCATTATTAATGGCCCCTTCTGGATTTTCGTAGATGTCCGGGCGAACTCCCGCAACTCCGCCTCCGCTAATGGGAAAGTGTTCCTCATGGGTCACTGAGACACCGCGAAGATTATCCACGTCTAGTGCTCGATGGAGCGCGTCCTCAAAATCCAACTTTTTCGCGTGGTAATTGGGCGTTTCCGCATTCGCAATATTGGATGAAATAATGTTTTGTCTTAATTGGCGAAGATTAAGAGAGGCAGCTAGACCTCTCGTGGTTTTATCAAATATGTCGGCCATTATTCTCTCCCCTTCTCATCCATTCCCACCATTGCTGGAATTCGACGTATGTATTTTTGATAAGTGTCTTTCCATTCATTTTCTTTTAGATAATTCCGCGCGAGTCCCCACCAGAAGTTCTCCTTTTTTTGCTCTAACACTTTCCAGGTTTCAGTGGCTTTTTGAACATTGCCTCCATCAAAGTAGAGCTTGCCCAAGCGAAATCTATAGGAGTTCAATTTGTCGCTGTCCTGATAGGATTCCAGCATCTGACTCAGCACCACTTCGTTTGCCTTTAAATTTCCTGATTGAAGGTGAACGTCGCTAAGAAGCTTTAAAGTTTTCAGATGATCCTCAGAGGGAATTTTCTTACTATCTTGGAGATCATGAATGTTCGTCACCAAGAGCGCCTCTGCTTTAGCATAATCTTTATCATTCAGTTCCATTGCGGCCAACTGGGAACGCACTCCAATCACTTGAAGTGGTTGCCCTTTCCAGTTCTCAATGAGGTCGCGCAAGTAGACCTTAGCCGTTTCAGAATCGCCTTTTTCTTTTAAAAGATGTACTGCAATTTCCATTCTTTCAATTTGCTGAGGTTCACTCAGTTTTTTGGGGTCCTTGATCTCTTTGATATAGTCATAGGCTTTGCTTGTCTCACCCAGTTCTTTTTTGATTCTTGCCAGTCTCAAGAATGCCTGATCAACGGTCGGCAGGTGCTCAAACACAGAATGTTCACGAGCTTGAGCCGAATTTTTTGCTGCTGCCAATAAATTCACTGTTTCTCGAAAGAGCACATCAGCCTCTTTGTAGGCTCCGGCATGTTCAAAAGCGCGACCCAAATTGTAAACAGTATCGATTCGACCTGAGCCTTTCAACCAAAGCTCTCCGTACTGATTGTGAAGCTTCAAGGCTCCAAAAAAATTGCCTTTATCAACGTCGTCCTCCATCTTTTCATTAACGTGACGAATGATCCTTTTGCGGATGAGCGTCGCATTCTGTGTTGTTGAATTGGTTTGGTACCACTGCAATAAACGCTCAATTGATCTTTCAAACTCACCACGCTGACTCAATCCCTCAGCAACCATGATTGTTGCGAACAAATCAATCTGCGGAAGCTGTATCCGCTCAGAAATCTGCTGAATTTCGTCAATGGCTTTCTCAGCTTCTTTGAGCTTCATTTGTTTCATGCGATTACTCAGCAAACGCATCCGAGCAACTGCTGCACCATCAGTACCGCCATATCGAAAATAGGTCTCTAAGAAAGCGCCCATCACTCGTCTTGGATCGGCTCCCAAAATTTCCATAGTTTCCCCCGCTCTTGTCATGGCGAAGGCCGCATGTGAATGTCCTGGAAATCGAGTTAAAAACTCACGATAAAATTCTAGTGAGGCTTTGTATAGTTTTTGCCAAAATAGACTTTCTGCAAGGTTATAGAATGCATTAGGATACCTCCCCATAAACTGTGGGTATTTCAATACCGCTTCACGATAAATTGCCGATGCCTTTTGATATTCCTTTTTCGTGTAGAAAATATCTCCTTTAAGGTATGTCGCTTCAACCCGGTTTGCTTCGGCATAACCGTCTTTCTCTAGTCCTTCATAGGCTTTAATGGATTCGTCAAACTGGTTGAGGCGCATCAATGACCGTGCCACCGCCAATTGCGCCTTATCTCGGAGTTCTGAATTTTTTGAATTAGCCACCACACTTTGAAATGTTCGAAGAGCACCAAAATAATCTTTATTCGCATACCCGGAGTATCCCATAATAAATCGAGTGCGCATGCT
>JBILOD010000048.1:0-12448 GCA_044374645.1 Pseudobdellovibrionaceae bacterium
TGGCTGGGGGCTCGATTTGACCTCTCGGCGATTTGCCATATCAGCACCGTTTCTTTTTTGATTTGGCTGGTGTGGCTCCTGGTTGGGCCGACCCAGTGGAGTCAACAACTATGGCGTTTGCAGCAACGCCTTTGGATTTTTTTGGTGCTGTTTCTCTCTTTTATTTTGGTCGCTGACTTCACTTTTTATGGCTATTTTCAAGATCACTTCAACGCCATGATCTTCGGTCTCGTTCAAGATGACACGAACGCGATCCTCAAAACAGTCTGGAAGAACTACCCCGTCATTAAAATTTTTGCGGTGAGTGGCCTCTCGATATGGGGACTTCAAAAGTGGTTTCAGAGACTCTGGCCCCAACCGCCGCACCAACTGAAAGCTCAAGGCGCCAGCTCTATTTGGCTCAACCGCGCCATCGCCGCCGCTTCTTTTGTGGCTCTGGGCTTGGGGGCAAGAGGCACCTTTGGTTTATTCCCCCTTGAAATCATGCATACAGCGATATCCTCACATGCCTTTATCAACACTCTGAGCTTTAATGGTGTCCATGCCTTAGCGAACGCCATTCGCGTTTATGATCAACAGCGACAGGCTTGGAACGAAAATCTCTTGCAGTTGGGCTATGCTCAATCTCCCACTCAAGCCATCACCGATTTTACTGGAATCACACCACCTCCCAACCTTTCTGACCCGGCGGAGGCCATTCAATTCGCCACTCCCAAACGAGACCTTCACGTTCAGCGTCCCCACGTTGTAGTTGTATTGATGGAGTCTTGGGGCTCTGATTGGATGAAAAGGCAAAGCCCGACTTTTGACATCCAAGCGGCCTTTGCGAAACATCGAAAAGAGGATTTGTTTACAGCCAATATGCTTCCGGCCAGCGTGGCCACTATCGGAAGCCTGGGAAGCCTCGTGGTTGATTTGCCGCACCGGTTTTATAGCCCGTTTCTCACCGAGAGTGCCTACCTTGGCGTAAATTTCTCAACCGCTCCGGCCAGAATCTTTCAGGCTCAGGGCTATCAAACACATTTTGTTTATGGCGGAAATCTTGGCTGGCGCAGCATCGATAAGTTTCTTCCTCGCCAGGGTTTTCAGTTTTTACACGGCGAGAACGAAATCAAGAAACAAATCGGTGGCAACTGGTCTGAAGATGAACTCACTCATGACTGGGGAGTGTATGATGAGTACGTTTTTGACTACACGGAGAAATTGCTGGCCAAGGCTCAACAACCTCAGTTTATTTTTATTCTAACCACCAGCAATCATCCGCCCTACACCCTGCCGCCGCATTACCAAGGGCCACCCTTGGAATTTACGAACGACATTGATCAGTCTTTGATTGGAGACTTGAATCTGGCCCATGACCGTTTGCGTGTTTACCAATATGCCAATCAACACTTGGGACTTTTTCTAGATCGTTTGAAGACAGGACCGCTTGCCGACAAGACGGTGGTTGCTGCCACTGGCGACCATAGCTTTTACATTCGTCCCTATGAAAATCTCGATTTCTACTCAAAGTGGGCCGTGCCTTTTTACCTGTACACTCCCGCCAAGCTTCGCCCTCCAAAAGAATTTCAATTCACTCATGGCAGTCACCTTGATGTTTTTCCGACGCTCTACCATCTGCTCTTTTCAGAACTCACTTATCGTAGCCTCGGTCACAACCTCCTCGACCCCAGGCTCCAACCCTGGACTTATCACGCTCCATCATCGACCACTTTTGACGGAAAATATGGTGCCATCGTCAGTCCAAAAGGACATTTGGTAGCAAGCCTCTGTTGGATGACAGCTCAACAAGAGTTTCAGGCTTGCACGGCAGGCCCCGAGCACGAAAACCTCCGCAAACGATTGGTCTCTCTTATGGGAACAGCCGACTTTATTTATGAACACGAACGCCGACTGAACCTCGAAAATCCACCACGAAAGTGAGACCCTCCGAATGACTTCAACGAACCCAACCATGGAACTCTGGGGCTGGAGAGAGTTCTTCGCTGAACAACTTTCCACCGTATCCACCGCAGCGATACCTGCCGAAAAAATTGCCCGTGTGCTGAAGGAACAACGGGATCATTGTGTGCTCATCAATGGCCTGGGCAAAACGATCGGCGGAGTGTTTCCTGGAAAATGGCGTAAACGTCGCGATGACTTTGAAAATCCCAGTGTGGGCGACTGGGTGATCCTCGGCCAAGAGACGCGCACCCAGGGCGACCTGGTTTTTTTCATGATTGAGCACAGGCTTAATCGATTTTCGCAGATTCTGCGCAAGGCGGCCGGCCTCGCCGATAAATCTCAATTGCTTGCTGCCAATGTGGATGTTGCTTTTTTGGTTTCTTCGTGCAATCAGGATTTTGATGTTAAACGCTTGGAGCGATATTTAACTTTGCTTCGCGAAGGTGTCATCACCCCCGTATTAGTGCTCAATAAATGCGATTTACCTGGTTCCATTGAATGCCAAGAGCAATTAGTAGCCCGTTTTCCAGAACTGCCCTTATTACTCACTCGGTCGGATCAACCCACCTCGATGAATGCTTTGAACACTTACTTGCAAACGGGCCAAACCGCCGTCTTTTTGGGATCTTCCGGGGTCGGGAAATCCACTCTCACCAATCACCTGCTTGGAG
Organism: Pseudobdellovibrionaceae bacterium; assembly: GCA_044374645.1. Classification (GTDB taxonomy): domain Bacteria; phylum Bdellovibrionota; class Bdellovibrionia; order Bdellovibrionales; family Bdellovibrionaceae; genus CAUJGP01. The sequence goes on from JBILOD010000048.1 coordinate 2,616, forward strand.
AGAATAAACAAACGATTAGGGACATTAGGACACAGGATTCAAAAGGACGCCACACCACCACCGGACGCTCCATGTACTTGTTGGCCAACCAACAAGGATTGATTATCGATACTCCCGGCCTCCGCGAGATTCAGCTCCCCAATCAAGAACTCAATCTGGAAGAGGCGTTTCCAGAAATTTTTGCGCACTCATTGCAATGCCGGTTTCCTGATTGCCGACACCAGAGTGAGCCTGGATGTGCGGTTAAAAATGCGGTGAAGGCCGGCGCCATTGCCCAAGGTCGACTCGAACACTTTCAAAAATTGAAAGCAGAAATCGATAAAAAGGTGCCGTGGCGTAAAAAATAATCTCCATCAAGGAACCTCAGCGAGAGCGGCCGCCTCAATCGTGTCATATCTCACTTGTTCTTATATCTAAAAAAAGCTAGCCTATTGTCTATGACGACAAATGGTGTGCCTAAACAAGTTCTCTATTATGCCGACGAACCCATTAGTGAAATGATGTTATTAAACATTATCCGTCCCCTGGGATCAGCCTTTGAAAAGACCGACTCACTGGAGGCATTTTTTGACGGTGCATCGCAAGGCCAGGCAACGATCAACCTCCTCGATATCACTCATAGCGAAGACTTACAGGATTTGACTTTACGCCCTCGCTCCCACCCCACATCGCCTATTTGGTTGATCACTGATGAGCCTCAGCATTTGGCAGGAATGGCCGACGACTATTTGCCACGGCCATTATCAATCGAGTCTTTTCGCGTCGCTTTGGCTTATTGGCTTGAGACTCTCCCCATTTTTAGCAGCGGTGCTCTCCTTAAGTTGTCTCAAAGCGGCGGCAATGAACTCGTTCTCAAAATTTTACCTTCTTTTAATGACAGCCTCAACTCCGCCATGGTGCAAACCTTTGCCTATTTAAATGAGAATAATTTAATTGAAGCCGCAAAACACTGTCATGCCATTAAAGCTTCAGCCAAACTCGTTGGGGCCGAGGCACTCTACAATCTTTGTTTATGGATTGAGATGAAGAAACGCCATTCTTCACCTTTGTCTGAGAATTTTATGAAAAAGACCAAGCAGATTTTTCTTAAAACACAAAAGTTTTTTGAATCATTGACCCAAAAACCCATCGAAATGATTCTCAGGCAATAACGGTTCCAGGAAAGAGATTTGAAAAAAGGTTCTATGCTGAAGACGCTGACAGTCCTAACACTTCTTGCGAGTCTACCTGCTAAGGCACAGCTTTATCGTGCCACGGCAGAACTAGCCTCGAATCTCTGGTTTGGCGATTGTTCCAAACCAGAGAACACTCTATTGAAAGGTATTGATTGAACTACAGTATCTCCATCACAACGAAACCAGCTTTCCAGATTGAGGATCACCGTTGATAGAGTATTCGATTTATCGGCCCTGCAGGGCAGGTGGCGCGGCATCCAATTCAGGATTAGTATTTGACTTAGTGTTATTCAAACTCGCCTTGGCCTTATCCAAATCACCTTTTACCTCTTTATAGGACCTAGCCAATCCGTCACAATAAAAGCCGCTGGGAAAATTAAGCGTAACATCTGGCTCGGTTTGTTTTTTCAATTTGAGCATATCAGAATAATATGGCTCCATATAATGGAAGAGATTACCAGTTAAAGCCTCAACATAGGCATCCTGAGAGGTGCCTATGTTATCAATGACCTTTTTGATCGTATTGAAATAAATATCTATGCTTTGATCGATATCTTTTAAACTGCTGATGTTCTTTTTACGGGTGCATAACTGAAATAGACCCACGCAGTTCCAACCTGCCGGATTGCGATGGTCTTTTATTTTCAGATTGAAACCGGTTTCAAATTTTAGGTAGGCGAGAACGAAAAGCATTGAAACCTGATTTTTTTGGGCCGATTCCCTAATTTTGGCCACCAGGTTTTTTTCATTATTCAGTTTTTTATATGGCGCTAGTTTAAAAAGTTCATTTAATTCAGATTCGGATGGTTCCGATTCACTGTTTGTACTCAGTACCGCTTTTTTTACATACCAATCAACACAATTCTTTTCACGTTTTGCTGCATTCCCAATGCTGCTAACGAGGAGAACGAAAAACAGTGCTTTCATAAAGCCTCTTTTCTTAAATCGAAAATGGTCAATGACGATTCAGATATTGAATCAAGCCTAGTCAACTAAAGCAAGAAACATTTGTACCTTTTACTTTGGCAACTGCTGCAGAGAAAAAGCATTTCTGAAATATTCATTTTTTTCAAACCAAAACGCTTCCTCTGAAGAATTCGATTTAATATAGGAGAACATCTCGCAGCTCCTCCTCTTGAAAATTCCATCGCAATTTTGGCGCCGTCGACGGCGTAGCAAAACTAATGCCTCATTATGATGTCACACATTGATTTGCTTTTTACTTTTCCCAAAAGTTTTCGCTGTTGGTAGGCTGATGGTTTTACACCCAAGTGAGTTCGAAAGTTACGATAAAACCGACTGAAGTCTTCAAAACCGGATTCGTAGCAAGCGTCTGTGACTGCGTGATCATCGATGGCCATCAGTAAAACCGCCTGATGGAGACGCAATTGATTCCGATAGGCAATGGGTGATAAGCCAAAACACTTACTAAAAGCGTGTGAGGCATTAGAAAGCGAGGTGCGGAGGTGCCTACACAATTCCTCCAGACGCACCGACTCCCGGTAATTGAGCTCAATTTGTTCCTTGAGTTGTCGTGCTAAGAGGGATGAAGAGTGAGCCACCTCAGCCACTTGACCGGATGGCAAAAGTGTCATCAAGGTGTCCATCAACTTTTCGGCAGACAACATGAGTGATTCGCTCTGCTCCTCGATTTTCCATGGGATGCATAGAGGTGTCCCCGCCAATGCCGATGGCAGCGGACGACGAGCTCGATAGGCCTGCCACATCAGCATCCCTGGAGGTAGCTGCCAATGCACAAGTGCATAGGGCGGTAGTAACAATCCCGTCCCATCACCGATCGTCAGTGATTGTGGCCCAGTCTCCGTGCCCACTCTGATTCGCACAGGAGTGGTACACTCGCTATGAAAAAAGAAAAACCAGGAGTCGGGAAAGGATTCAATGACCTCCTTTGACTGTTCGAATCTTTGAAACCGTGTGACCACCTCAATATCAGCACCCGTCACTTCCGCCAAAGTGAGCGAGTCTGGCTCAACTAATTTTTTCACGGCACCCAATGGGCCCATGGACCAGGATTTATTTGGCAACGTCATACTGAAACTCAGAGTACTTAAAGCTCGAGCATTGGTCCATGGATTTTCTGAATCTTCAAAAAACGCAAAGTTTTTATCTATAAACTACCTTAGTTTGATTACAGCAAGGACCTAAAAAGCAAAGCCTGGAGTTCATATGGAATGGGATGCCATTATTGTTGGTGCGGGAATGGGCGGCTGTGCCGTTGCTCACACTCTCACGAAACAAGGATATAAGGTCTTGATTTTGGAGAGTGGGCTGCCACAAAAAGAATGGGCTCCCCAGTTCGCCACGAATTATGCCGAGGCGTATATTCATGACCAGAATAAGGCTGGGAATACTAAAACCACCCGTCAAGACAATCGCACCGAGGTGTACCAAAAGAGCGGTCGCGGCACCTATAAAGTCAATGGCTGGACGCCAGTGATCGGCGGGGGTGAAGGTGGTGGAACGGCGGTCTATGGGAGTGTGTTATTTCGGCTCTGGCCCCAAGACTTTAAAACTTGGCCTTTTAAATTGGACGACCTTTTGCCCTTTTACCAAATCGCTGAAGAACATCTAACTCCCCGTGGAACTAAAGACCCTTTGTTTAGTTATGACCGCAGACTTTGGGATCCGGAACCAACCAGTGCTACCGGCCAGGAATTGGTGGCCTACTTCAAACAGCGAGGCCTTCACCCCTTTCGATCACCCGTCGGCTATCTTGCCAAGAAAAACTGCCAATGGTGTTTTGGACACTATTGCGCCCATCATTGCAAACAATCCGCTCAGGATGCATTTCTCGCCCCCGCCTTACGCACGGGCCGTCTCACCATTCACTACTCAACAAAAGTCATTCATATTGAATCGAAATTGGGAGAGGTGCAATCCGTGATGGCAGAAACTCCAGACGGCCCTCGACGCTATCAGGCCCGCTTTTATTTTCTAACCGCAGGTGCCCTTAGAACTCCAGCCCTTCTTTTGAATTCAAAAAGTGATGGGTCTCCAATGGGCCTCGGTAATCGTCATGATCTGGTGGGGCGCTATCTCATGCGCCATCTCATTGATTTGTACTTCATCAAGACACCCTCGAGCGCACAAGCGCAGGGCCACCTCAATGAGGTATCGCTTTCTGATTTCTGCCACGACCCAAACCAGCCTAATCTTGGACTACTGAGCTATGTGCCGTCACTCATGCCCGTCACTTTGATGGCCAGAGAGTTTGCCGCCCGTGTCCACGCGCAATCAAAATTGCCCTTTCCAAAGTCTCTTCTCACACTCTTCGTGACAAAGGCCTTAAAATTCAACACTCAAGGCAAAGTCCTGCTAACGAACATCCTCGAAGACACTCCTAGTTTTGGGAATCGTATCACTCTGAAACTCGATCGAAAGGAGAGTGCCATCGACTCCCTTTGCGTTGAATACAAAATCCAGAAGAGTGATCAAGAAAAACTAAGAGCCAGTCGACACCATTACCTTAAACTTCTAAGTCCGTTAGGAGTCTATTTACTAAAAGTTGCCGAAGATCATTCTTTTTTGGCTCATTGCTGCGGAACTTGCCGCATGCACCCTGATTCAAAGCTGGGGGTCACAAATGCCTCTGGTCAAGTTCATGACCTTCGCAATTTATGGATCGCCGATGCTTCGCTCTTTGTGACCAGTGGCTCCGTCAACCCGGCCCTCACCGTGGCTGCACTGGCGCTGAAGGTCGCTAACGACTTTATCAAGACCCAGCAAACAGTGTGAAGGATGACTCGTAACCTCTGAAGGGATGACCTTAATGGATTCAAGTAAATTGACACAAAAAAATGAAGTTCAGGCCCATCGATGCCGCGCCTGTGACTCTCACATCAAGGTTACTGCCGCTAATCCTATTTACTGGGTACACAGTAACGTTCGAGTTTTCCGCCATCAACAGTATCCAATCTATCGGTGTCTAGAGTGTTTTAGTATAACGAGTATAAATCCCGTGGACATGCGCCACATCTACGAATTCTATCCTTTGAAACACCGCCGTCTGGATTTGCTGGCAAAGCCAGCTTTTGCCAACTTACTTCGGCGCCTAAAGAAGGCTGGACTCCAGCCCCATCATCGAATTTTAGATTTTGGCTGCGGCAATGGCGTTTTCATTCAGTATCTGCGCTCCCAGGGATTTACAAGGGTAGAAGGTTTTGACCCTTATGATCCCCAATTCCAAAACCTGCCCCATGGATCGTTTGATTGTATCTTTGCCAATGACGTGATTGAACACTTGGACCATCCGGAAAGTTTCATGACACTTTGTCATCAGCGACTCAACAAAAGTGGATTTATTTATATCGGCACCACTTGCACCGATCAAATCGACTGGCATCACCCTGAGAAACAACTGATGCTGCTCCATCAACCTTATCATCGATTTATTTTCAGCCGGCGCCAATTTCAAAACTTCGCCGAAAACCAGGGATTTCAAATTCGCACCTCCTATCAGCGGTCTTATATGGACACCCTAATTCCATTTGCAAACTATTGCTTTCTCGATGAACTCAACAAGTCACTGAATCACGAAATGGATCGCGCCTTTGAGCCCATATCACCATGGTTGTTTTTGCTCCGTCCTAAATTGTTGTTAGCCGCCTTTTGGGGATACTTCTACCCTCCCACGGCGGAGCCAGCCCTGGTCCTAACGAGGCCCAACGAATAAAGTTAAAAATCCAGAGGTTTATGGGAGTAGAATCACTTTAACTGGAGACCTATGAAAAAACGAATTCTCTTTTTTGCAGAGTCTGTAACGCTGGCCCATCGCATGCGCCCCTATGTGCTGGCCAACTCTTTACCACTTGATTCTTTTGATATTGGTTTCGCCACAGATCGCTATTTTGAGAATTTATTTCCGACACCTGTGGGACAATCATTTCAGATGCACTCCCTCAGTCCTCAACAGTTTACGGAGAGGCTCTGGAAGACAAAACCATTTTATGATTTCGAAGCCATCGATACCTATGTGAAGGAAGACCTTAGCCTGATTGACCAATTCAAGCCTGACCTCATCGTCGGTGACTTTCGTCTCTCCCTCACTATCAGCGCCGCACTCAGAGAAATTCCCTGGATCAACCTCACCAATTGTTACTGGTCACCGGAAATGATGCAAAAATGGGAGGCGCCGGACTCACAACTCACCCATCTCTTTGGTGCCAATATTGTTAATGCTCTACTAAATCAGTTTACTAACTTCTTTTTGTCCCCTCATGTGGCTGGTTTTTTTAAGGCTGCCCGCAAATGGAAAATTGCCATTCCTGGAAATCTGACTCTCAATGAATTGTATCATTTGGGTGATCATCGGTTTTACTGTGATCTTCCAGACTTTGTAAATCCAGAGAGCCTGAAACCAAAATATGAGGTCCTTGGCCCCATTCTGTGGAGTCCGGAGATTCCATTACCACCCTGGTGGAATCAAATGCCTCAAGATCGTCCGTTGATCTATCTTAATTTGGGAAGTTCAGGACAGCACAATGTGGTTCCAAAACTGGTGCAATGGTTGGGCTCGCAAAATTTTACTTTGCTCGTTGGTTGTCAAGAACAGCTGAAACTCCCAGATGTCCCATACTTGTATCGCGCTCCTTACCTTCCGGGACTTCAAGCCTGCGCACGAGCCCAATTGGTCGTTTGTAATGGCGGCAGTCCCTCCACCCAACAAGCCTTATCCTGTGGCGTCCCCGTTCTGGGGATATGTAGTAACGTAGATCAAATGCTCAATATGAATTTAGTCACCCGTCATGAACTTGGACTATCAATGCGTTCAGACCAGCTCAACAAAAACAGTTTTGTCACAAAGGTTCTGGATTTAATTAATTCCCCCCAGGTCAGAGCCAAAGCGGAAACCATGGGCCGAAGTCTTAAAACCTTTAATACGGCCACCAACTTTCACGACAAAATTTCTAAAATACTGAATTTGAACCATAGACTGGACCCAAAGGCACTTCGGGCCATTGGGGAGTGACCAAATGAGCAAAAACCTACTTCAAAATGGGGGCTGGGCTCTTTTTGCTGACAGGTAGACAATGGCAGCCCGTTTCTGAAAATGAATTCTTAAACACTGAAAATAAATTCTCAGAGATGTTTTAAACCAAGCTTTCCTTTGTTTCATTGGCGATTTCAATTTGCCTGTTTCAACCAGGATCAATTTCTCTTATTTTGCGATGGGGATTAACGTAAAACTCCAAAAAGTCTATCCATGAGTGATATTTCAATGGAAAATAAATGGCGTGAAGGTTTTGTTTTCCATGGACGAAGTTTTGAGTGTCGCTCGGAACCTCGGCAATTTATTCTGCCTTGGTATCGAAGTTCATGCGCTCTACGCTCTGCCAACGAAACAAATTATGACTCTTACAACTGGTAGTAATATTCTCAACGGAATGCTCGCCGTTAAAGCTCCACGGTCTTAGGTGGTCAAACTCCACTTGAAAGGTTGAGCCACAAACTTTACCTGTTAGTGGGTCTCGAAATTGGCATCGCCCCTGATCGCGCTCCCAAACTAAGCGCTTAATCCCATTTGGAATCGATCGGGTCACCTTCTTTGCTCTTCCTGGCGATTTAACTTCTTGCGGCATCATCGATGAGGTTTCAGTGGATGGCTTGGTTGCGCTCGTTCTTTTGACTAAACCCTTTTTGATTTTTATTTCACGGATTGCCAAAGGCAGGGCCTCTTTGAGAATCTCATTCAAATTGCCGTCGATGATTTTGTGCGATAACAGTGACTTAAGTTCTTCAATCAGTTCTATGACTTCGGGCTCAGCTTCGACAACAATCTTTCTATAGACTTTACGAGGTTCAGGAGCTGTGCCTCCAGCAGCTTCGGCCCTATGTTTTTCAATTTCATTGTGTTTTTTAACAAGAGCCAATTCTAGGTCTTTAGCCGTGGCCTTTTCAGCGACTTCGAAAAGTTCTTTTTGCTCTGCCGTACTCAGGGGCTCCGAGGTCGATCGATTGACCTTATTAATGTAACTTTGAGTTTTTGCGACATCATTCAGACTAAGCCTGTTGTCTAAAATCTTTTCCCGAACTTCAGGAACCACTTTGAGTGCCCTCACGGCATTGAGCCGTAACATGGCAGTCCCAGAGCAATAACCTAGTTCTTCAATCAGAAACGAATACATATTGGTCTGTTTTGGTAAAAAGGCCTTTCGTTGATCTATCTCTAGGAGAGTATCAATGATCTGCACGGTCAGTGACTTTTCTTTCTGCACCAGCAATTTGACGTGAGAGATAATTTCGACAGTGGATTGAGCTTTCAAATTCATTGGTAACCTCCAGAAAATTTAGATGTACCCTATCACGTCTTTCAAGAGGAGAATTTGACTGTCGTAAACGGTCTCTGGCAATCGCATTTGGTTTTCATTGCACCCGGAACTCCCGATAATAAATCGTTCGGAATAAGCGCGTTTAGAAATTCCAAAGCGTGATATTTTAACATTCCTTCAGAAGGCCACACCAGCGGTGTTTTCATTGAAAACCGGCGTCAACACAATAAAAACCCTGACGCAAAACAAATTTTATATATCCTCCCTTTTGCTCCCAATATCCTTTTGCTTAAATATCACCTTCATAGCTTTAAGTTCAAATCGACGACTCCCACTCAACTTGTCCAACCATAGATCGAACAACTCTAACACAAAAACGTCAACTTTTTCTCTAGGTAACATGGTTTGGATGATAACTTAACTAGAGCCACTGACTATCGTAGAATCCAACCGAAGTCCCCCTGGACGGGGGCCTTCGGGGTTGGTCGTCTGGAGTCTTCCGGGGAAAGGATGCCCCAGCCAACTTGACGGGTATTCGATGGAGAAGGATATTGAGGTTTCTTTGCACTTGAGGGAGGAAGGTTCTTGCGGTCCAAAATCACTCTGCGACAAGAATTCAATGTTGGTTTTGGCGTTAGATTTGACGTTGGATTTGGTTAAACCTTTTAGGGACTTTCATTGGGTGCACCAACTCCCGCCCCCTCATTCGCTCTCTTGGTCTAACCAGCCCACAGTTGAGCTTTGTTGAGGCCCTCCATAATAATGGTACATTAGTTGGCAATACCGATGGCATCTTTGAACTTGATCTCATCTGTACCTCAGAAATGACAAGTGTGCAGTACGCCAATTCGCCCTCGGGCCATTGGACCCAGCTGGCTCAAATCAACTGCAATATTGGTAAGGCCCATTTGGTTTTTCAGCAAGCGGACAACATGAATCAAGTGATTTATCTCCGCACCCATGGTTCATGGGGCAGCAGCGTTGCCCGTCCAGTAAAGCTATTTTATCGAATGACCGTGAACATTGCAGGCGTTCCTGGCGACCCGAGCAACAACACCGATTTCTCCATCGCGCTCAATGGTGAAAGCCTTCAATCTTACCGTTTCAGCTTTGGCACCAACTAGCAGGACTGCGCCAACGAGGGCTCCTATAGCCCTGAACGTTTTTTGTTTAGAAAAGAAGATCAAATCAGAGGAACCAGGGGATGGCCAAATATCTTCTTAAGAATCAATATTCGTTTAAATCAGTTAGATTTGTTGAAATTGTGTGAGGTGACACTTTTTGCGGCACCACACGAAAAGTTTGAGACCCACGCAGTTCTTTAACTTTGAAAACCAATGCATTGGGCTTTGTTGGGCCCACAGGCACC
>JBILOD010000459.1:0-3703 GCA_044374645.1 Pseudobdellovibrionaceae bacterium
TTTGAACATAAACAGACCGGTAGCTACCAATCTTTCGGTATAAGCTATAGGCCAGAAAAGAAAATAGGTTTTGGTCTTTCATACACTCCAAAAACGGTTTTTGATGTGCCGGCAGGTGTGAACTATGTGGTGATCAGTAATCAGCCGACTACACTCTCCTGGTTTAAGGGGGTTGCGATGCCTGAAAAATACACCTTTGGCGGATTTTTTAAGGCTTCTGAGGATTTGATGTATATTGCCGATCTTGATTTTATTCGGCCCGTTGAAAGTTCCGTATTAGTTGAAAGTCCCTTTGATGGTAACTGGGGCGAGAATCAACAAGTCAAAACTCAGATGGTGCAGATACCACACGGCGGAATCGAGTACACAGTGTTTTCTCATGCAAAGAAGGCGTTCATTTGGCGTTTAGGTAGCTATAAGGAGCCCGCAAGAGTCGTTGGTGGTAAAGATCGTTTTCACTATACGATGGGAGTAGAGTTGCGATTGGGTGCCTTGGTGGTCAGTGCTTCTATGGATGAGACTTCAGGTTTTTCCAATTCATCGCAATCGCTTAGTTTTGTCTTGGGAGGATCATAGGCCAATGTTGTTAAAGAAACTACTTTTTGGCGTATCATTGTTGGCGGGCAGTCTGACACAGGCTAGGGAGCGAACTCTTTCTTTGGTTGGGGTTTATAGTCAATCCAGCGTTACCTTTGAACTTGATACGAATTCGCCCTATTACTATGGTGAAGACTCTCTCGCTCACGCTTCCATCAATTACGGTGTGCTGGTCGAAACTCCCATGCAGGGTAAATGGGGTTTTGAGACTGGGTTGATTTTCCTTCAGAGAGGATATCAGTTTCCAGTGAGTCCCGGCGCATCAACAAAGAATGTTTCTAGTTGGAAAAGTTTCTATGTTCCTTTAGTCGGCCGCTTTCATCCAACTTCAGTTTTTACCGGTAGCATCGGAATGTACCTCGATCAAGCGGTCGGTGAGCTGGGAACATACAGCACAGCGACTCCCGATTCGATTTCTTACAGCACCATGAAAGAGAGAGGTTTTCGCACTTTCGATTGGGGTATGACCTACAGTGCAGGGGTTACCTTCGACTTTAATTCCTCAACCATGTTTTTGTTAGAGGTCCGATTTAATGAGTCGTGGTCAAATTTGATGGATACCAGTTTATCAAATGTTGATAAGCGGGAAAAAGCGACCATTCATGAGGCTCAACTGTATTTGGGCTTGGTCATATAATTATTGGTCAGGACTTCAGATTCGCGGGCCTGATTTGCTCTAAAAATTTGCGACAGGCCACTTCAACTAAATCAATCACTAGTTCGAAGTCACTAGGGCCACCATAGTAGGGGTCAGGAACTTTTGAATACCCGGTTTCGGGTGCAAAACTCATTATTGGATGAATTTTGTGAGGGTATTTGTTTTCGAAATCGAGCCTCTGTACATTATGAAAATTGTTTTCGTCCATGCAAAGAATAAAATCAAAGGATTCAAAATGAACTTCAGGTCGAAACTGTTGAGCGAGGCTCTCAAATTTAAGTCCGCGCTGTTCTCCGTGTTGACGGGTGCGGGGATCTGGCCTCTCGCCCACATGGTAATCCGCGGTCCCAGCACTTTCGATATGAAATAAGTGGTTTAGTTTTTTATCTTCCAATAATTTTTTGAGCACGGCTTCGCCTGTGGGGGAGCGACAGATATTACCGAGACACACGAAGAGCACTGACGTTTTTTTGATATTCGACATGATGTTAAGTCCCCAATGAATAAGTCTCACCAGACTATTCGCAGTTTTCAGGGAAATCAATCTTGAGGCATGCGCTAAAAGTGAGATGGCTGTTGATTAATGCGACAGCTTCCACAACATCGTGTGCTCCAGCGGCAATTTTTTTCTCTGTTAGGCTTCAGAGCAAGTCTGGTTTTGTTTTCGTGGTACTTTTTTGCGTGGCATGAGCTACGGTAAAGGGAATAAATTGCTCGGGACTGATTGCCTTTGTTCAAGATTCTTAAAAACATACTTCAGAAGTTCAGTGATGTTGAAGTTAGCATCGGTACAAGTGGAGTTTATTGTAGGAAGCACATCAAGAATAGCTTTTCCATTTCGGTTTTTCTAAACTTCGAACCATTCAACATTAACCTTTCAATTCTCAATGTTCGTTCCGATTCAGTATTTGTATAAGGACGCTGAGGTACTGTGAGATACAAAGTCAATTCATTAAAGTGATCGATCACATAGTTGCAAGTACGTTTCAATTCCATTCCCAGTGGCGACTCCTAAAATTGAATTGCAAAGCTTTGTCATCGGCCATGAAATAGATGCCCACTTTGATTTTCAAACCAGTCAAATGACCACGCAGCTGTCAGCTGCCTGGCAACAGAATAATGAGGTTTTTGAAAACCAAAGAACTTTTCCTCCTAGTTTGAGGTCGACCCTAAAGGTGGTAATAATTGGAAAATTTAACGGTCTCACTAATGCGAGCCTACAAAGCTGCTTTACGCAAGTCTTTACTAATGCCGATTTTGTGAGCGTCACTTATTATCCCATGGACAGTGGTTTTAAATTGAAGACCACTAGTGTCGTTCTTGATGACTTTGCTAAAATAGTTCAAATGCATCCTGGTAATGAAAGCTATTTTCAAGAGATTGGTTATACCAACGGACCGGCCCTTGCGGGTTTATCTGAAACTCAACAATCCCAGTTTTAAATTAATTTGTTTCAGGCTTGGGATCAAAATTCTGATTACATCAAAATGGTTTCAATCGTTATTGACAGATTTGGCCATCAGTATGGTGTGTGCCCTGGCGCTCTCTGTAAGGCCTTCAAGGATTATTTAGAGACCATCGGCATTTGACCTTTCCTCAGTGGGGAAGTGATAAACCGGCGATCCAGACAATCAAAAATGAATCGAACTCGCGCCGCTGGAATTAAATTGGGCCGAACTGAATTATTTGTGTCCTCATTGTTTAATCTTTGAAGTATTCTGCGTCCGAGTTCTCAAAAGAGTCGGAGGACAGATTGAGTAAAATTAAAGTAAAAGAAATATCCATCGAGCTTTGGCCTGATTTGGAAAAGTTGTTTGGCAGCAATGGTGCCTGTGGCGGCTGCTGGTGTATGTCGTGGCGAACTGCGAAGGGCGAGAAGTGGGAACAGATTAAGGGATCCGAGGCAAAGAAGAGGCAAAGGAATCTTGTGAAAACGGGCGAATCTTTGGGCCTTTTAGCCTACTCAGGTCAAGATCCTATTGGTTGGTGTTCGTTTGGTCCAAGAAAAGATTATTATAAGTTAGATCGTGCCCCGAGTTTGAAGTGTGATGATGCAGAAGATGTTTGGTCAATACCTTGTTTTTTTATTCATCGCAATTTTCGAGGAAGGGGTGTTGGAACCTTGCTCCTAAGGCATGCCGTAAATGCCATTACAAAAAGGAAAGGTCAAATTATTGAGGGGTATCCGGTGACTCCCTACAATTATGGCAAAGAAATACCGGCGGCCTTTGCTTGGACGGGGACGCTGTCCCTGTTTGAATCTGCGGGGTTTAGTAAGGTGGGTAAGCCTGGAGGCAAACAGAGAGTTCGTTTGGAGTTATAGATTGGTTTCGCGATCGAGAGTGAAGTGAAGTGAAGTGAAGTGAAGTGAAGTGAAGTGAAGTGAAGTGAAGTGAAGTGAAGTGAAGTGAAGTGAAGTGAAGTGAAGTGAAGTGAAGTGAAGTGAAG
>JBILOD010000059.1:0-11665 GCA_044374645.1 Pseudobdellovibrionaceae bacterium
CATTCCGTTGAGAATATTACTACCAGTTGTAAGAGTCATAATTTGTTTCGTTGGCAGAGCGTAGAGCGCATGAACTTCGACACCAGCGTGTTTCAAAGCATCACTTGAAAGCAGTGAAATATCTTGGTGAGAATTTGAGTAGAAAGAGCGTCGTAGACATCGAGCCACTCATCACTAAATTCAAGTTGTTCTGAGGCTTAGATTTCATCAAATACCTCCTCATTGAGTACTTCCACCGAATACTCGATAAAAAGTCCGTTATGCAATTCCGCAATGGCCTCAAGCTCTGGGAAGAGTTAGTTAGTCAGTCGGGCTTAAAGCCCTTTGAGAAGTTTTTAAAAACAATCAAAAAATACCAGGAACGAATCGAAATATACATCCGCAGCCGCCTCACAACAGCAGTCTCGGAGGGCATCAATAATAAAATCACAGTTCTCAAAAGAGTCGGTTATACCGACACTAATCAAATATCGTTTAAAAACAAAATCTTACAGCGATGTGGACTCCTCAATTCTCGAAATATTTTAACCAACCAAAGGGACTGGCAAATAATGTAGCCACACGAATTGATATAGAGTCGAACTGCCTGTCAAACTGCGTGTCAAAAAGTTTGACGAATCCTTAGGCGCTTCGTCAAGAACCTAAACACCTCATTTTTTCTTAAAGTGAATTTATTTAGAGCTGAGACTGGTATGCTTTTCGCAATAAGGGTCATCCAACAAAGTGCTCTGGATGAAAAAATGGGAATTCAATCCTGCAACATTTGGAGTGATATCAAAAACATTAAAAGAAGGTGTTGATTATGAAATGGATATTTTTGGTTTTAACGGGATTTTTGGTTATGAAGCAGGCATCTGCCGGCGAATGCCCGCAGATGGTCGATGTGAGGGGTTATGATATGAATCAAATCCTTCTTACTATTGGGAGTGACTTTGACATTCTAGTGGGGAACCGCATGGTAGGGAAAGTCACTCAGAGAATGATGAACTGGGGAAGAACATTTGAGTTAAGCAACGTTCAAAATCAAATTATTGCTACGGCGCGCGCACAGGTGTTTACTCTAGGTACTAAAATTGATGTTTTTGACTGCAACAATCAAATTATTGGGAGTCTTCAGGAGAATGTTTTGGAGTCGCTGTTTAAAATTCAGACGGTTTACTCGATTCTCGATGGCCAGGGTAAATTAGTGGGACAATCACGAAAACTGGATTTCTTTGGGACGGATATTAGTTTTGCCGATGAAGCGGGTAGGACGGTGGCAACATTGAGTCGTCCATACCTTAATTTTTTCACCGATAAGTGGCATATAGTTAAGCACAATGGCGCCATAGATTCGCGCATACTTTTCTTCTCAGCCGCCTATAAGACGGCAGCAGACAGTGACCGAAAATCCGATAGCAGCTCTAGCAGCAGTAGTAGTAAGAAGCGGTAAATCGATTCCGTCGAAAAATGTCAAATTCTGCACTGGAATCGTTTCATCTCTGCACTCAGCGTCGGTGAAATCTAATTGACCTTCACATTCTGGTCTTCCTCTATTTGTTTAAGAGCGGTCTTTACTCCTCCGGTCAACGGCAAACAAAAAAGCGGGAGAAAACTCCCGCTTTTTTTGTTTTAACATCACTAATACCCAAGTGGCGATCCGTAGATCGCGCCAAAAAAAACAAATGGCGATAAGTTGATCGCGCCCAAAAAACAAGTGGCGATCAAGTGATCGCCACCGTGGGTTCTTTTAGGCTCTTTGTTCGATTTCGTTCGATAACTGACAGAAGCCAATTATTGCTTCATCAAGTTCAAAACATCGAGTTTACCGCCGGTAACGGTTTTGCCTTTAAGGGCCGGAATCTGCTTCACACTCTGGAAAATAGCGGCCTTGACTTGGCTCCAATCCTTTTCAGGGTGAGCAGACCAGTAAAGAGCTGCGGCACCAGAAACGTGCGGAGTGGCCATTGATGTTCCATCCCAGTAAGCGGTGATTCCGAAAGTATCAATCACAGTATCAGAGTACTTTACGCTACTCGGAACAGTCGAGAAAACCTTTACGCCAGGAGCGCCAAGATCTACGGTGCGAGCTCCCCAGTTTGAGAAGGCACCAAGTTGGTCTTGGTTATCAAGAGCCGCAACGCTGATGATATTTTCGTTATCATAACTTGCAGGGTACCCAGGATTTGGATCGGTATCATTGTCATAACCGACACCTTGGTGGCCATTACCAGCAGCTGCAATAAACAATACACCTTTATCTTGGGCATATTTAATCATATCACGCAAAGCTTGGTTGGTTTGACCTTCCTTTGGATCTTCGCCTTCTGAGCCCCATGAGTTCGAGGTCACGATAGCGCCATTGTCCACAGCATACTTGATGGCCTTGATGGCATCATCTGTGGTTCCTGCACCCTTTTCGCTCAAAAAGCGAAGGGCCATGATCTTAACATTCGGCGCTACGCCCACGATGCCCTTACCATTACCTGCTGCAGCGGCAACGTTACCAGCACAGTGTGTGCCGTGGCCTGGGTTACCACCACCCACCAGCAACTCAAGACCTTCTTTATAAAGATCATAAGGCTTGCTGTCGTTAGCGGCAAAGTCCCAACCTACAACGTCATCAACGTAACCGTTGTTGTCGTCGTCGACACCATTGGTTTCTTTGTTTTTACCCTGAGCGTCAGTTCCAGTTTCGCCGGGGTTTCTCCACATATTGGGAAGGAGATCTTCGTGAGTGTAATCAACGCCCGTATCAAGGACGGCCACAATCACTTCACGGGCAGCTAATGGGCTATACAGTGGCACGGACTTCCATGCGTCTTTGACGTGGTTATCAATCATGCCCCATTGTTTTGAATAAAGTGGGTCGTCGCCTTGAGTTGGCGCTGGTACGGCAGGAATTGGAAGATTATCAGGGCGTTTTTTATCGGCACCTGGCTCTTCGAGTAACATTGCTGCGGCCTTTTTCAACACGTTTTGGTCTTTGGAGCGATAGTTTTCAATAAGTTTAACGCGGTAGTTCGGTTGCACATACTCAACCCAACTGTTGTTCGTGGCAAGACTCTGAACGTCCATGTTTCCTTTGGTGTCAGTCACCTTAACCCAGCTTTCAAACAATATCTCGGTGCTGCCTGCTTGGCGAGCAAGATCGCTCATGATGCTATAGTTTTCTGTAGCACCAGGGGCTAACTTAACGAGATATTCCTTTGGACTGGCGGTTGCAGCTGAGGCATAGCTCGCCACAACCAGGGTGATTGCACCCAAGATCTGTCTTTTCATGATGATTCCCTCCTCATTGGAAGGTTCCCAAATCCCTCATTCAGAAACCTTCATTTGTCGAAGATTGTGGGTGGAATATTGGGCAGTTTCAAATAAAAAAATGTAAGGGATGTTGATTAGTTGAATTTATAACACCATGTTTCTCTGGCGGTTAATACCATGACAAGCTAAAAATCAGTTGGTACTTTGGCCAAAAATTCCAAAACTATGCTTTGCGTCTAAGGAGTTTCATCAGATCCACTTTGCCAGTGCAGGGTGCAAACTAGCTTTAGGCTCGCGGACCATGGGAGTTGATACTAAACATACGTTAGTTAGTTTGAGGAGTGTATGCAGCAAGCTCAATCACAGGTTACTCGCGCCGTTGGAGATCAGTCGGCCGAAGATTTATCAAGGTCCTTTGCTTTAACGACCCGGCTTGAAGACATCGTCGCTTGGGGACGTAAAAATGCCCTTTGGCCGCTTCCTTACGGAACTGCCTGTTGCGGGATTGAATTAATGTCAGTGATGGGACCTCGTTATGACTTGGCACGATTTGGCGCTGAAGTTGTGCGATTTTCTCCTCGCCAGGCTGACCTTTTATTGGTGGCTGGTACAATCACCGAAAAAATGGCACCGGTTCTCGTGCGCATTTATCAACAGATGCTAGAACCCAAATATGTGATCTCTATGGGGGCTTGTGCCAGCAGTGGCGGTTTCTATCGCGCCTATCACGTTTTGCAGGGTTGCGATAAAGTCATTCCAGTGGATGTTTATGTTCCGGGTTGTCCTCCAACACCTGAGGCGGTTTTAGATGGAGTTATGTCTTTGCAACGGATGATTGCGCAAAATCAGCCACGTCCATGGCGTGAAAACTGGAAAGCTCCAGAAGGAATGGTGTAACAATGAGTGACGTTTTGACTGCAAAATTTGAGACCATTAAACAAGAGCTAGCGAGTTTTCCAGGAGCGGATTTATTTCAAGCTGTTGGCGACAACGTTCTTATTCTCCCGAAAGAACACATTGTTCCTGTTCTTAAAATGTTGAAAGCGGCTGATCACTTTGATTTTTTAATGGACGTTTGTGGAGTGGATTATCCGGAGCGTGAAAAACGTTTTGATGTGGTTTATCACCTGTTTTCTTCCAAAGATAGCGCGCGCCTTCGTATTAAGGTGGCCGTTGGTGACAATGAGACCATTGATACTGCGACGGGAGTTTGGAAAGGTGCTGATTGGTTTGAGCGTGAAGCCTACGATATGTACGGCATCGTTTTTAAAGGTCACCCCAACTTGCGCCGAATCCTGACCCATCACCAATTTCAAGGTCATCCGCTTCGTAAAGACTACGAGGCAGATCAGCAACAGCATGCCACTGAAGTTATGCCCGTTCATTTTGACAATGAGGGCGGCAGAGATGGTACCATTCTTGATGATAAATATGTTCCAATAAATATCGGTCCATCGCACCCCGCGATGCATGGAACCCTAAGGGTTATGGCAGAGCTCGATGGCGAAACCATCGTGCGAGCGGGCGTCGACATAGGTTTCTTGCACCGGTGTTTTGAAAAGATGGCCGAAACCCATCCTTATAATCAGGTGATTCCATACACAGATCGTTTGAACTACTGTTCGGCACCTATGAACAACGTGGGTTACTGTAAAGCGGTCGAACGTTTGTTGGGTGTTGAAGTGCCGGCACGAGCGCAGGCGATGCGCGTGATTCTGTGTGAAATCTCACGTGTGATCGATCATATCATTGCGGTGGGTACGGGTGGGGTTGATCTTGGTGCCCTGACAAGCTTTTTCCATCTATTCACTTTCCGTGAAGAGGCCTACACACTTTTTGAACGGCTTTGTGGTGCACGTTTGACGGTTTCGCTCACTCGCGTAGGTGGTATGGCACAGGATGCCCCAAATGGTTGGTTTAATGAAGTTTTGGCTTTCTGTAAGCGCATGCGCGCTGAGATCGACGAAATTGATAAGTTGATGATTGGTAACAAGATCTTCCGCAAGAGAACGGAAGGCGTTTGTCCGGTTTCAAAAGAGGATGCGATTCAGTGGGGTTACACAGGTCCGTTATTGCGGGCTTCGGGTGTGGCACTCGATGTGCGTAAAGCTCAACCTTATTATGGTTATGATCAACTTGATTTCGATATTCCAATCGGAACCAACGGAGACATCTTTGACCGTTACCTCGTGCGTATCGAAGAAATGCGCCAATCTTTGCGCATCATCGAGCAAGTCGCTAAGAATGTTCCAGAGGGTGATTTTACCATTCGTGATAAACACATTGTGCTTCCAGAAAAACGCGACGTTTACGGAAATATCGAAGGCCTCATGAATCACTTCATGTTGATCGTGAAGGGAATTCGTCCGCCAGTGGGTGAAGTTTATGATGCGACGGAAGCGGCTAACGGCGAGCTGGGTTTCTACCTTGTTTCCGATGGTACAGCGAATCCATATCGATTGAAGGTGCGACCTCCTTGTTTTGCCATTTACCAATCTTTTCCGAGCGTCGTGAAGGGCGCCTTGATTGCGGATGCAGTGGCAACGGTCGCGAGTATGAACGTTATTGCCGGTGAATTGGACCGCTAGAATTTGGCCATCGAAGAGAGGGATCCATGTTTCAGTTATCAGAAGAAGGTCTTAAAAAAGTAAAAACAGAGTTGGCTCGCTATGAAAGCCGTCATTCGGCGATCATTCCTGCTCTCTATATCGCTCAGAGTGAAAACGGTGGTTATATCACAGACGAAATGATTGATTATCTTTCGAAGGTGATGGATTTGCCGGTGTCTCGTATCAATGAAGTGTTCAAGTTCTATACGATGTTCAATCAAAAACCTGTGGGCAAATATCACGTGCAGATTTGCAACAATATTTCCTGCGTATTGAATGGCAGCCGAGAACTCACCGAACATGTTCTTGAATCTCTTGGAAGCAAATTGAATGATATTTCCCTTGATGGAAAATTCTGTGTTTCTAGTGTGGAGTGTTTAGGGGCCTGTGGTATGGCGCCAATGATGCAAGTGAATGACGAATACCATGAAAACTTAACGCCCGATAAAGCCGTGGCGATTTTGAAAGGTTTGAAGTGATGAACGAAACTAAACTTCTTACAGAGCACTATTCAAAACCGGAGTTTCGCACTCTAAAAGGCTACATTCAGCACGGTGGCTACGAGACTCTGAAAAAAGCTTTTGCTCTGCAACCTCAACAAATTATCGATGAAGTCAAAAATTCTGGTCTTCGTGGTCGCGGAGGCGCCGGATTCCCGACAGGAATGAAGTGGGGATTTTTGCCAAAAAATGGCGAACCTCGTTATCTTCTCTGTAATGGTGATGAAGGTGAGCCGGGCACATTTAAGGACCGGATCATTTTTGAACAAGCGCCTCATCAACTGATTGAGGGCATGATCATTTCTGGCCACGCCATTGGATCTAAAAAAGGTTATATCTATATCCGTGGTGAATATAAAAAACCGGCTGCCATCATTGAAACCGCTTTGCGTGAAGCGTATGAGGGCGGATTTCTTGGTAAGAACATCATGGGAAGCGGAATCGATTTTGACCTTGATGTTTATTGGGGTGCTGGTGCCTATATTTGCGGTGAAGAAACCGGAATGATTTCTTCCCTCGAGGGGGATAAAGGGCAACCGAAATTAAAGCCACCTTTCCCGGCGGTTCAAGGCTATCTTAAAAAACCGACAATCGTGAATAACGTAGAAACTTTGGCGGCGGTGGTACCTATTCTTCGTGATGGAGCTGCGGCTTACAAAAAGTTTGGTACTGAGAAATCACCAGGCACTAAACTCTTTTCGTTGAGTGGTAACGTATTAAAGCCAGGCAACTATGAGATTCCGTTGGGAACTCCATTAAAAGATTTAATCTATGGCTTTGGTGGTGGTTTAAAGCCAGGGCGCAAGTTGAAGGCGGTGATCCCAGGAGGATCATCGGCTCCTGTGTTGACCGCTGAAGAAGTCAATAGGGCTAATTTAGACTACGAAAGTTTGGCTGGTTTGGGCTCAATGTTGGGTTCAGGCGCGGTGATCGTGATTGATGATTCCCATTGTATGGTGGATTTGTTGGGAGTGTTAACGCACTTTTACGCTCATGAAAGCTGCGGTCAGTGTACACCATGCCGTGAAGGCACCGGTTGGTTGAACAAGATTGTTCATTCTATCTTAGAAGGTCGCGGTCGTTTGCAGGACATCGAGCTTTTGGAGAAGGTCGCCAATCAAATGAAGGGTAAAACCATTTGCGCACTTTCCGATGCAGCGGCTTTACCAGTATTGAGTTTTGTAACTAAGTTTCGTGATGAATTTGAATATTACGTTCGCGAAGGTCGTTCTAAAGTAAAGGGAACAGTTCATGCCAAAATGCACCATTAATGGAAAAGAAGTCGAAGTCAAAGATGGCACCTCGATTATTCAGGCCATGGCCGATAATGGGCAAAAAATAGCCCACTATTGTTGGCACCCAGGACTGAGTGTTGCGGGTGTTTGTCGTCTTTGTGTGTGTGAGATCGAGGGTAATCCGCGATTACAAATTGCCTGTAACACTGCTGTGACTGAGGGTATGAAGATCAACAACAGCTCTGATAAAGTGAAAGAGGCCGTGAAGTGGGGACTCGATTTCCATTTGATCAATCACCCTTTGGATTGTCCGGTTTGTGATCAAGCGGGGGAGTGTGGACTGCAGGATCAGTACATGGAGTATGGCACTTACGATTCTGAGATGGCTGAAGGCAAAGTTAAGAAACACAAAGTGGTGGATCTGGGTGAACGTGTTGTGCTTGACTCCGAACGTTGCATTCTCTGTTCACGCTGTGTGCGCTTCACCGATGAAGTGACGGGCACCAAAGAACTTGGAATCTTTAATCGTGGTGATCGCAGCGAAGTTGGTACCTTTGATGAGCGTCCACTCAATAATAAATATTCAATGAACGTGGTGGATATTTGTCCGGTGGGAGCATTGACGTCTAAAGATTTCCGATTCAAACAACGCGTTTGGTATCTCAAAGACGGTGAGACCATTTGTACCGGATGTTCCACGGGATGTAACGTCAAGGTGTACTTCAACAATGAAGGTATCTTTCGTATTAAACCTCGCCACAACAAAGATGTGAATGGCTACTGGATGTGCGATGAAGGTCGTGACATTTATAAATTCCTCAACAAAGAATTTCGTCAGGTAAAAGGTCAAAAGAAAACGGCCAATGGGTTTGAAGAGCTCACCGCTGGGGCTACCGCAAAAGATGTAGCTAAGACCCTTGGCGCACAACTCAATAACGCTGCTTTAGTGGTGACTGGACAGCCAAGCACAGAAGAGCTCGATAGCCTTGTTTCGACTTTTGGTAATGCCTTTAAGTCTAAAAAAGTTTACCACTGGAAGAACAATCCAAGCCAATGGGGAGAACATGATGGAATTCTTCTTCGTGGCGACAAAAACCCAAACACTAAAGGTTTAGAAGAGGTTTTTACCAAGCATCAGATTCAAACGCAGTTCGAAGAGCTAGAATCGGCACTTCGCCAGGGTTCCGTACAAACTTTGGTGTTGGTGTTGCCTGAGAACACAGCTGTGTATTCTGATCTTGCGCTGAAGTTGGGTCTATTCTCAAAAGTGAAAAACTTGGTTGTATTAACCTCAGCAAAAGTGAATGTTGCTGATTTGACAGCGCCACAAGTATGGGTGATTCCAACCAAAGCTTTTGTCGAAAAAGCGGGTTCTTACACTAACTATAATGGTTTGGTGCAAAAGACGAAAAAAGTTACGACCATCGTTTCAGAAGCTTTGACCTTGGATCAAGCCGCGACCTTATTGGCCGGTGGTGAAGTGACGGTGAGTGGTTTGAAAACGGCAACGAAAGATTATGAATTTGTCGATGCCAACCAACGTAAAGACCAGGTGGTCGCGGATCTCCGCAAAAAGAATGAATTTCTATTTAAGAGAGGCACAGTATGAGCGTAGTGCAAAAGACCGGCCCTAGTTCAAAGTGGTATCTGCCGGGTATCATTACGGGGTTGATGATTACATTTAAACATTTGTGGACCAATCTCTTTAACCGCAAAAAGATGCCGACCATCAATTACCCTGAAGAAAAGTATGAATATGGTCCTCGGTTTAAAGGGAACCATGTGCTGACGGTTAAAAAAGACGGATCCCTTCGATGTACAGCGTGTATGTTATGCGCCACCAATTGCCCCGCTCAGTGTATTACCATTGTGGCGTCAGAGCATAATGACTCTACCGTTGAAAAATATCCGATCAACTATGAGATTGATATGCTTCGATGTGTGTTTTGTGGTTTTTGTGAAGAAGCTTGTCCTGTGGATGCGATTCGAATGGGGCCAGAGTGGCAGACTCCTGGCGTTAACGGCGCAAACTTTACCTTTGGGATCGATCGCCTGGCTTATCGTCCGACTTTAAAAGGTGGAGTTCAATCGATCGTTGATGATGAAGAACGTCACAAGGCGGGTATTTAATGGGTTTCTGAATAGGGTGGGGCACCCAGCTCGGTTCATGGACCATGAGTTGGGTAATGACTTCACTCTGGTCTAGTTTTACGGAGAGCGATTCGCTCCTTTTGGGTGCTCAGTTATGATAAAGCATGTTCGAAATGACCATGCTTTTTTTTATTTTTGGAGCTTTCGGGGGTCTCCAGGTTCATGCTGAATTGCCACCTCCCGCCATCACCGCTCAGAAGGTGCGATCTTCTAGTTTTTCTTCCTGCCAAAAACATCAGTTTAAATGGATCTCGCCGAAGACTCAGCGCCAATGGGGGGGCAGCCCCTCATTAGCACAGACCCTCAAACGCGAGTTTCGCTGTGGGCCTGATTCTAATCAACAAATTCTATTTAGTTCGACAAAACCTGAGATGTCAGCATTGCAGCGGAAAACTCTTTTGCGTGATGCTCTTGAAGAGTCCCAAGCGAAGGCCAGGGAGAATCTGGCAAAAACGGAAGGCATGCTCGCATGTTTTAATGAGAAGGTCAGTCCTGTTGGCGCAGACTGCGGAGAGCTAGTAAAAAAGGAGCAGAGCTCTCTAAAAACAAAATTAGGTTATACCCGGATTTTAGCGTCCCTAGGGCAGGTGGGAGCGTTGCGCACGACAAAGACCGGAGCCTACTCCCGCGATTTGCCGTTGGTCCAAATGCAGTCCCAGAAATCATGGCCGGCACTCTCGCAAGAGGAAGCGAGTTTGGCGCAAATGTTGATTCAAAGTGACCCACAAATTCAGTCATTGCAAAAACGGTTGAGCGATACTTCCTATCAGAAAGAGCCTCGTTCAATAAAGAATTTCGGATTTCACGAGCAAGTTCCTTTAAAGTTAAAAGAGGTGGTGCAAGCCTGCGAAGTTGCCTATCAAAAAGAACTTTCACAAACACCGGTTCTGAAATTTCTATTGCCTCAGAGTGACCCCGTGCAGGATTATCATCTCACCACTGAGTCATTGCGTGAGGCCTACACTAAATTAGTCAAACATCAAAGAGAAGCATTGAAGATCTTGGAGAAGCTGCCGGAAGAGGATTGCTCCTTGGTTCACCTGAACACTTTTGATGTCGTGTTGGGGCAGCATCTCGCGCGCGAGACACCTCCCAATCTGGAACTCTGTCGGGTGGCCGAAGAACTCAAAGAAGACTGTCAGCACAAAGAAGCTATTGGGTCCACAGTGACAGGTTTAGGCGTGCTCACCACCTGTGTGTTTGCCTCACCTGTGGTTTGTGCCGCCATTGGGATGACGGCGTCAGGCGCCGAGGTTTCTCACCAGTGGAACCAGTTGCAGAAACTCGATGCGGAGCATGGTTTGGGTATTGGTGATTATACCAAAGTTGTGGCTCAGCGTGAAGCGCTGACAACGGCCCTTAAAATGGCCCCGTTGGGAGTGGTGCCTGTGGCGGTTACAAAGCCAGGTCGTGCCATGCTTGGGCAACAAATCAAAGAGATCACGGAAGTGGCTGCAAGTTTTAAAGTGGGTGATATGGGACGTCTGACCCAGTCGTTGGCCCGATGGTCGGAGCTTGCGCCCAAGTCCACGGAAGGTGTCATGAAGATTTTTAAGCGCGCTCAA
The DNA here is from genome assembly GCA_044374645.1 of Pseudobdellovibrionaceae bacterium. Taxonomy (GTDB): domain Bacteria; phylum Bdellovibrionota; class Bdellovibrionia; order Bdellovibrionales; family Bdellovibrionaceae; genus CAUJGP01. Next base: position 11,304 of record JBILOD010000059.1, read on the forward strand.
GAAATTCGGGTCTCTAAAACCCGTTCGTCCAAAGGAACTCCTTTCAGTGAGCAAGAAGCCATCGAAGAAAGTCTGCGTGAGAATCTAAGTCGGAACACGGATTTTCGAGCAAAAACCAAGTTGGAACAAGAGAAAGATGTTTCAAGGGCCAAAGCTTGTTTGGGGTTGGGTCGTAAGGGAGGTACGGGTGCGCAGTAAAATTCAATTTGGTTTATTCAGTGTCACTGCGGGGAGTATCGTTTTAGTTTTGAGTGTTGCGCTTGACGCCGTCGCAGTATCGTTGAATTGTAGTCCAACATCCGGTAGGTCCATTAACAGGACTTATAAGGTTGAGAGCGTGAGTCCCCATCCCATCGGGGAAG
>JBILOD010000460.1:0-3693 GCA_044374645.1 Pseudobdellovibrionaceae bacterium
AACTATATGACTCAGGATAGAAAAACTGATAGGGCGCTGTCCAATCAATCAAGTTAAAGCTAATAAGATTCTGAGAGGTGTCCATGAAGATCGTAAATCTATTTATTCTCTCCTTGTTCTGTGTGGTGGGATTTCAGTCTGTCGTGGCGGTTGCAGAGACCCGAGTTGAAATGAAAAAGCGAATCATGGTGGATGATGCTTACGAGGCTCCCAGAGGTAAACTTTTTAATGAAGATGCCTTCTTTCGGGGCGAAACCCTATGGCACGAATATAACAACGTCATTGTCATTAATAAAGCACCGAAGGGCCCTTCCGCTCAGCGGCTCCAACTTTATGTTCATCGCCAATTAGTACTCACAACCAAAGTTTCTACTGGGCTTGAGGATTTGGAGTATATTCATCCGATTCGGGGAATTATTAATGGTATCTTTAAAGGGGCGACTTCTTCGCATTGGAGACATACCACTCGGGGGTTCTATACCATCAAGCGGGTTCATAATTACGATTATCGTTCTGGTGAGAGCAAGTTTCAAATGCCCTACGCCATGTTTTTTAATGACAAACGAGGATTAGCGATTCATCAAGTCCCGCCCGATCTTTCCGGTGGAGAGTTGGCTGGTGAGCGAGCTCTTGGGTCGCGAGCGTCCTCTGGTTGTGTTCGAGTTCATAAGGACTCAATTCAGCAAATTCATAGCGCCGTGGTGGCCGCAGGTAGAGGTAATGTTCCCCTCATTGACTCACGCACGGGAGCGCCGGTATTGAATGACCAGGGGCAGCCTCGTTATGGACAGGGATATAAAACCCTCGTCATCATAGAAGAATATTAACAGTGAACGCCGTATAAGCAACTCTGACATCTTCGGAAAACCACTTCGGAACGCAGCCGAAGTGAAAAGGTAGCTGAGGTGAGCACAGATTGTCCGAAGCTTTACCGAAATTCAGAGTTGGCTTATGCAGCGCTCACTCCTTAAATCATTCGCCAAGATTCAGGTGTTTTAGAATTCGGTTCACTTGTTTGCGGATCTGCGGCAGCTGTGCCAATGTTGCGCGAGTGCGCATGTAGTCCTGCATGGGCTGAACCGGATTGCCCCCATAGGCTCCGGACTTTTCGATGTTCCCCGTGACCACTGAAGCGCCAGCTAAAGTGACTTTTTCAGCAATGACCACGTGGTCTCCAACCGCAGAGGTACCGCCGGTCATAAAAAAGTCTCCGATCTTTGAAGATCCAGCCATTGCAAATCCAGCGGTCAAAAAGCAGTAGCGCCCAATATCGCAATTATGAGCAACATGAACAAGGTTATCAATTTTGGTTCCTTGTCCAATTCGCGTTTGTGTCATGGTGGCGCGATCGATACAGGCACCAGAACCAATATCCACATGGTCTTCAATAACGACGTTACCAATTTGTGGTATTTTTAGAGTGCCATTGGGAGATGGAGCATATCCGAATCCATCGCTGCCGATAGAGGCGAAGGGTTTCACCCGGCAATGGTTTCCGATACGAACTTGCCTTCCCACAAAAACATGGCTTTCAAAATAGCCGTTGGAACCAATCTCGACCTCACCTTCAATTGTGCAGTTCGGGCCAACAATGGTTCCAGCCCTAATTATTGTGTTAGGTCCTATACAAGTAAAAGGGCCAATTGTCACTCCGGGTTCGATCTTGGCACTGGGATGAATCCATGCGTGCACCGAAATTCCACCGGGAAATGCAAGTAGCTCTTGGCGTCGATCAAAATAGTTTAGAATGTGGGCCATAGCCACTTGGAGATTTCTACAAGTCAGCACCGCAGCCAGTTTGGATTGCGCGGCTTCGTGGAGGTGTTGGGGATGTTTACTCCAAAGGGCATCCGTTACAATCCAAAGAGGACTCTGGATATTTTCTAGAAGGGAAATTTGGTTGGGTTGAGAAAGAAAACAAATGGAGTTTGGCGTAGAGGTTTCAGGCGGAGCCACTTGCTGAAGTGACGAATCCGTCGATCCATAGACGAGTTCGAAAAGTTGGGGGTGATCAATTAAGATCCTCTGCAATTTCACCATGACCATATCCTCGGATTTTGTCCTTAAAAATTTAATTGTTGAATTGACTCATCAACGCAATACTTCCTAAACTCAGACCAAGCTAGACCGCGTTGATTTTAAAATAAACTTAGTGGATAAGCTACAAAGGAACTCATGCAGAGTCACTTGATAGTCACTTAGAAGGTATTGACAGAATGCAATGTCGATCATGAGTATGAAATCTGCGTTGGAGTGGCGCGGAATTATGCGAGAAGTCTATCTAAAATTATGGCACTGGTCACAAAGCTTAATTGAAAGGTATGAAACGATGGCGAAGAAGGCGACAAAAAAGGGAGTTGTTAAACCAGCAAAGACCCCAGCGAAGGTAAAATCGCCGGCGACAAAGAACGGAGCCACGGCGAAGGCACCTTCGAAAAAAACAGTAGATACTTCTAAAAAGCAGCCAACATCTAAAGTTACCCCCAAAAAAGTCGCTCCAAGTACAAAATCTGCAACAACGATGGTATCAAAGTCAGTACCAGCCAAAAAAGGAACCTCGGTCAAAGCACCTGAAAAAAAACTAAAAGCTACGGTGTCTCCAAAAAACGAAAAAGTAGTGCAGGAAGAGTTAATGGAGGTTGTTGATAAGGCTCCTAAATCAAAAGAGCCCAAGGAAGCAGCAAAAGCTATTTCTAAATCTCCCATAAAAAAAGAAAAACCTGTGGGTGAGCTGCCACAACAAGGAGTAGAGCCACCGAGCGATGTTGAAATTTCGGAGTCAATGCCTTCAAAAAAAGCAAAAAAATATGAAGGGGCAACAGAGGAAGAGTCGAAATGGCTTGAGTTGCGAGATAAACATAAAAACATTAAACCGCAACCCTATAAGATGACAGAGGTTTTCTTGGAGAAAACTCCCATTGAACATAAAACTATGGGGTGGGGGTTTGTGTTATCGGTTGTAAATGATCGCTTGGAAGTTTTGTTTCGCTCGGGTATTAAGCATTTGATTAGTAACTATAAAACTAATATTTAGATTCTGCTGAACAAGAGCCAAATTCAAGGCGGCAAGCTTCAAATCGAACGAGGCGTAGTTCCTCTACGTTGAGTGAGAGATGAAGCGATGCCAACGCAGAGGTTGGACTTTTTCAGCGGAATCTATTTAGAGACTCTGTTTAACCTTATCCCATCGCAGTTTTACTTACTGCGATGGGCAGAGATTTATTTTTGTCGGCGGAGAAAGTGACGCCGAGTAAAAAAGGAAGTGCATGGCAAAAGAAGATTTAGCACAATTAGATGGCAAGGTCGTCGATGCATTGGCTGGTGGCCTATATAAAGTAGAGCTCGACAACAAAGTTGAGATCACCGCTAAGTTATGCGGAAAAATGCGCCGATTTAATATTAGAGTTGTGGTCGGTGACCGTGTGACCGTGGGGGTTTCCCCTTACGATCCTACTCACGGCCTAATTATGTATCGTCACAAATAGTCAACTGAGGTTTTGTCCATGGAAATGACCCTTCAAAGTTTTTTTACTAAAGTTTTACCAACTGTCCCCTTCAAGTCTGCTCTCGCAGTCATTGAACTCACAAAAGAAGGTGCTACAGTTCCATTTATTGCCCGATATCGAAAAGAAAAAACCGGGAATCTTGATGAAGTTCAGATTCGAGCGGTTGTAGAGGGTCATGAAAACTTCA
>JBILOD010000075.1:0-10939 GCA_044374645.1 Pseudobdellovibrionaceae bacterium
ATTGATCAACCTTGATTTTGCCGATATTCGCACTGTCATGTCAAATCGTGGTATTGCGCTGATGGGAACGGGTGTGGCTCGAGGCGAGAACCGCGCCGTGGAAGCAGCAACGGCTGCGATTTCCTCTCCTCTTCTCGAGAACATCTCAATTGACGGCGCCACTGGAATCATTATTAACGTGACTGGTGGCTCTGACTTGAGTCTTTACGAAGTTAACGAAGCTTCGACATTAATCACTGAGGCGGCTCATGAGGACGCTGAAATAATCTTCGGAGCGGTCATTGATGAAACTCTGGGTGATGAGATTCGTGTCACTGTGATTGCAACTGGTTTTGAATACCAGCAACCAAAAGAAGCTGGTCACCATCTGGCGCAACAGATGCAAGATTTTTTGCATCGCCAACCAGGCCAACCTTCAATCACAATGAATCCTCCCGTTCAGCAGCAAATGGCAGCGCCACAACCAACAATGATGGCTCAACCAGTGGGTCAGCCTGTGGCATCGCAGATGATGCAACAAATGGCTCAGCCGATGATGCATCCGGTGACCAATCAACCGATGCAACCTCAGGCGCCCATGGCAGCACCATTGATGCCACAAGCTCATCAGCCTGTGATGCCACCGAATGAGTCTTTTGCCCCGGTGTTGGAGGCTCAAGACGCTAATCGCAAAATAAACGAAGGGGTTCAGCCAACTGAGTCAGGATCTCTTCCAAGAGAATTATTGATTGCTAAGGCAAGAGCTTTTCGTGAGAATCAAGATGTTAGAACTCGAGGAGCAGAAGCTGGCAGCTCCAATATGGATGAGGCAGCGTTGGAAGAAGCTCGCAGACTTGCGCGCGAGGCATTAAGGAATCCGTTCTCACAGAATTTTGAGGTTCCAGCTTTCTTACGACGTAAACAGCAAGGTTACGAGTCGGATGGCGATAAAAAGTAAGCCATTTGCTTTACCCCTCGAGGATCTGTGAGTTCTCACTGATATTGAGGAGTTATAAGTGCAAGCCTACTTTATTTCGGATTTACATTTGAAAACTATGGAAGAGCGCAACAGTCAAAAGCTGTTGCGCTTTTTGCTTTCCTTGTGGCAACAACCACAAGGAAGCGTAACGCACTTGTGTTTTCTCGGCGATATTTTTGATCTATGGGTGAGTGATCATGACGTTTTTGTCAAACGATGGAACCCAATCATCAAAGCCATTGAATCATTAGTGAAGAAACATCGTACACAATTTATTTATTTGGAAGGTAATCACGATGTTCACATTGCTCCCTTTTGGGAGAAGGTGATGGGAGCCACCGTTCTGACAGATCCCCTCACTGGGCTTTTTGGGCCTTGGGTGATTCATATGGCTCACGGTGATTTGATCAATCAAGCCGATAAGGATTATTTGAAATTTCGTGCCCGAATCCGTTCTCCATTTGTGAAGTTTTTGGCCCATAACATGCCTGGTGGATTTTGGGATTGGGCTGGAAAAAAAATGAGTTCGGCTTCGGCAAAGCACAGTCGCATCGAACGCCAAGATCAACAAGATTATTTGCGGGTGTTAGTACGCAATTACGCCAAAGAGATGGCACAAAGAGACCGTTGTCACTTTGTTATTACAGGTCACTTTCATATTCTCGATGAGTATTCTTTTTCCAATGAGGGTGTCGAAGTCAAATCAGTGAATCTCGGAACTTGGTTAGACAACTCAAAAACTCCAATCTATAAAATCGACGAGCGCGGCGGGTCTTTCATCGAACTCTGATCCCGTTTTGATGCAAATAAATCCTATTTATTTTAAGGACTTAACGCTACGCGTTTGTTTTTTCTGTTCAATGCTGTAGAAACATCCTAGACTCTGAAATGACTGCTGAACGAGAGTTTTTTCTGTGGGCGACCCTCACCATTTCTGTTGGGCAACAGAGTGATCAGGAGGGTTATAATGGGCCTTCGCATAGGCACAAACATTGCCGCTATATCGGTAATGAAACATATTAGAAAAAGTCAGAACGATACCAATCGGGCCATGGTCCAACTGGCTTCCGGCTCCCGCTTTGCGAGTGCCGGAGAGCATCCAGCCAGTTTTTCGATCTCCGAGCATTTGCGTGGGCAAGCGCAGGGGTTAAGAGCCTCGCGCATGAATGCCAATAATGCGATTTCATTTATTCAAGTCGCAGAGGGCGGGCTTAACGAACAAAACAATATCTTAATACGCATGCGAGAACTTGCAATCCAGGCTGCGAGCGATACGGTTTCTGAAACTGAACGGGGATTTCTCGATCAGGAATTCCAGCAACTTTTAAGTGAAGTCGATCGAGTGGCAAAGACCACTCAATATGGATCGAGCCAACTGCTTCTTGGAAGCGGAAAGAGTTTTGACTTTCAAGTAGGGGCCTATAAAGGCCCAGAAAACCAAATGAGTTACACACTCAATTCAAACACAAGTACTGAGGCCCTGGGCCTCATGAATTTGGCCATCGTCGATGGTGACGACGCACTCGATTCTCTCAACCAAATTGACAATGCGCTCAGCACGATTGGTGCTGCCAGAGCTTCTTTTGGGGCGATGCAATCAAGGCTCGATCATGCTGTGAATCACTTAACGAGTCATGAGTATGCCATCGAAGATGCAAGATCAAAAATAGCAGACACAGATGTTGCCGAAGCCGTTTCGCAAATGACGATGGGTCAAATTCGCAGTCAATATCAGGTCGCGGTTCTCTCCCAAGCCAATCTCAATGCGCAATCTGCGCTCAAGTTATTAGATACATAAAGGGAGTAGTTCCTCCCTAAAACCCGTCCAGGTCTAGCTAGACCTGGACCAAGGTATAAAAAATTTTTCCTTCCATCTTTCAGTCATTTCAACAACAAGATGCTCTGCGTCTAATAAAAGCTGGACCTAAGCCCTAAAGTTTTCTGGACCTTCGCCGAGAAGAAGTATGTGCATGATGAAGAACTTCCCAGGAAAGACTCCTCGTTCAGCAGTCAAAAACGAGCGACTCCTTCCCAAGAATCCTTCGAATGCCAAAACAAAAACAATTTGTGTTTAAGACACACGTGGAACCAAAGGTCTGTGGAAAACCTTTTCTTCCATGCTTTGCATACGAATCTCTGAAGGAGGAGATATGGGCTTAAGAATCAATACAAACATGGCGTCACTGAGTGCTCAGCGAGTTCTGGGCGTCCAGCAAAAACGGGCGGAACATGCGGCAGCAGCATTATCATCGGGTAGTCGAATAGTTAATGCGGCGGACGATGCAGCAGGGCTCTCGATATCAGAAAGCTTGAAGGGGCAAGTTAGAGGTATTGCGCAAGCAAGAAATAACGCCTTCAACGCCGGATCTGCAATCCAGATCTCTGAGGGTGGTCTCAACGAAATCAATAATATCTTAATTCGCTTGCGAGAACTCGGTATCCAAGCAGCGAGCGATAACATTGGAGAAACGGAAAGAAACTTTCTCAATCAGGAAAGTAAACAATTAATTGAAGAATCCGATCGAATCGCCAGAACGACTCGTTTCGGAGCGAAAATTTTGCTTGATGGATCCGGTGGAAAAATGGAATTCCATGTGGGTGCATTCGGAGGGGAAGAAAACAAAATCTCCTACAATCTGTCAGCAGATGCCACAGCAAAGGCCATAGGTATCGAAAGCATTGATTTATCTGAAAAAGAGGGTGCAAGAGAAACGCTTCAAACGGTGGATGAAGCCCTAGTCAAAATTGGATCTCTGCGAGCGAACTTCGGAGCGATCCAAAACCGGTTGCTCGCAACCGTCAGTAATTTGGATATTCAATATGAAAACTTAAGTGCAGCGAACTCGCGTATCCGTGACACTGACGTGGCTCGTGAAGCTGCAGAGATGTCGTCGGCGAATATTTTGCAACAAGCGGCAGTTTCAGTTTTGGCGCAGGCCAATCAATTGCCGGGTGTGGCTTTGAAGCTTCTCGCTTAAGGGCAGATTTGTTTTGCTCACTAGTTAAGGCCAGGGGTGTCTTCGACACCCAATGAAGAAAAGTTGGTATGAAAAAACCAACTAAATACTGAGTGTAGAAGCTTTCAAAGAAGGTGTTTCTACCTCGAGGGTTTGAGCATGGTAAGGACCTCTGTAGAACGTTAGCTCGGACCCTCTATTATGGAAATTCAAATAAGGTTTTGAGTCGTCGCCCACAGACATCGACTCTTAAGCCCGCCCTGAGGGTACGCCACCCTCAGGGCAATCTATTGAGTGGCGCGAAATTGGAAAAATACTTCGTTGCCTCGGTCAAATCTCACTTCAACGTACAGGAAGTACGTTTACGTTCGATTTGAACTTCGGTCGCCTCGTCTTTTTCCAATTTGGCGACACTCAGAGTACTTCTTGCTCCGGCGATCTTTGTCAGGGCATTGGTAAATTTGCCAGAAGGCAGTCAATCTTTGGAAATTATCAATGAGCCTATGGTAGCTTTCTTTCCATGAAAATTCAGCGGATCATTTATATTTGGGTTCAGGTTACTGTTTGTCTTTTTTCGGCGATGTCCCATGCGGTGCCCGCAATGCCGAGCGATCCTTATTCCGATCAAGCCTATCAAACGATCAAAGACTATTATCATTTGAATGAGACTCTGCCGAGATTTGAAGTGGAAGAAGTGACTTTTAAGACCGAAGGGGACTACCAATTGCAGACGGTTCGAATACGCGTGCAGGGATTTCCGGACGCCGTTCTAACCCTCAAAATGCCTCACAGTTTTCTTGCTCCCCTCCCTGCAGTAGTGCTTTTTACGGGATTTCAAACAGGAAACCAAGCGGTGCAACTGGTGGGCGATCCTGAGAATGTCATCTATGTGGGTTTTCAATATCCCTGGCCTATCAGTTATTCGACAGGTTCATTGCTTTGGGATTGGCATCGAATGGAAGTCATTCCGATACTAATGGCAGTGTCTCTAGCTTGGCTGAATGAACAACCATTTATCAACTCAAACAAAATCAATGTAGTGAATGTCAGTTTTGGCACATTGTTTTTCCCTCTAGCTCAGAGAATCTTGAACAACCAGGGTGTATTTCCCAGGACCACCACTTTTGCCTATGGCGGGGCGGGGATTGATGAAGTTATTTCTCATCAACTTCAAGGAAAACTGGGCCCCCTTGAGTTGATTGCGACTAAAACTCTGATTCGAAGCCAAACATGGTTTGTTGATCCAACCTTTCATCTTCGTCACCTTGGAGGACCTTTCTTGATCGTCAAAGGCAGCGAAGATACAGTCTTTCCTCCAATTGCCAGTCAGACACTTGAGAAGGAATTGAGAGATCCGAAAACCATTATTACTTTGCCAGGTTCGCACATTCAGCCGGACAAACCAGAACTCATTCGTGCCTTCATGTTTGAAGTTGATAAATTTTTGCGCGCAAATCAGGCAAAATAATTTTTATTCATTAGTAACGATGGCGTAACCTGGGCATTTTCCATTCGGGACTGAAGTCCAATTTCGATAATTGCGGTGGTTTGAAATAGGCGACTCAGACTACACTCAGAGGCATGAGTAAAAAAAAATCAATTTAGAGTTTACAGAGAGAATGGCCGGGCACGCCTCACATTTAAACGAAGAATGCCTTCCCAATCTACAAAGTCTGCAATTTGAAAACCTGGAAGAAGGCCCTCAGAGAAAGCCGGTTGAATTCACCCTTTCCATCAAGATTGCCGACCTCGAGGGATTTATCAATGATCCTGAACTTCAGGCACAGGCGGTCGGTACCCTGACACTCAATGAGACTTCGCCGATCCCAATAGGACAGGGCCTATTCAATCTGTTTGTTAGGCCAGAGCTTTCTGAAAACATCGATACTGAAAAAGAAATGCACTACCAATTGTATTTCCATAATACACAGGGTGAGCCAATGACTTTCTTTGGTTATAAAACGCTCACGAAAGAAAATGGCTTACGGGCGTGGCAAGAAACGACTACACTCTATTTCTATATTTGGAAAGGTCACAGTTCCTATCGAAAGGATCAAAAAAAGTTCATCGAACAGGCAGGAATCCTACACATCAGCCCACTGGACTTTATCAAACAGCTGACTACATTCCGAACCGACTCCCATCAATCAGGGGAGATGTTCGAAGCACTCACTCTCTTTTTTGGTGAATTTGCAAAGAACCTCTGGGAGGCCTACGCGCCCTTTGTTTTCACAACCACAACCTCCCGGTGGCGCGAACATCTGATTCCTTTGCATACCACCAGCGGAGTGCGCAAAGGTAGCAAGGAGGTGATTCCATTTAATACTGATGATGGCATCAGTTTAAGCCTCAATCGATTCAAAGTAAAACCATCCAAAAATATTGTAATTCTGATGCATGGCCTTACTACCTCGACGGACATGTTCATAATGCCGGAACACTATAATCTGGTTAATTATCTCCACGATCATGGCTACGATGATGTTTGGTCTCTTGATTGGCGGGGAAGTGAGCGGCACACCTACAATCTGATGCCTCACCGCTTTACCATCGATGACGTGGCACTCTATGACGTGCCTAAGGCCCTCGATGTGATTCGGTCGCAGGTGGGAACGGATGCAAAGATCCATATTATATGCCATTGTGTGGGTTCAATCGCCGCCATGACCTCCATCGCTGCGGGTCTAACCAAGGGTGTGCAATCAGTGATTTCAAATAGTGTCTCACTGACGCCCAAGGTGCAGTGGCAATCCCGACTTAAAATTACATTTGGACCAGATCTTCTGGAGCATGTTTTTGGATATCCCTATTTGAGTCCGCGCATGCCATATTTTCCCGGTCCCGCTTTCGGGAAATGGATTTATTGGATGGAGCGGATGTTGCGGCGGGAGTGTAAAGAACCCTCGTGCCACATGGTGAGTTTTATGTGGGGTTGGGGATTTCCGGCGGCTTACCAACATGAAAATCTCCACCCGGTGACCCATCGACGGCTTCATGATCTGTTTGGGGGAACGAGTTTTCATTACTATCGTCACATTCGAAAAATGATCAAAAACAATGTAGCGATTCCCTACTCACGCACCGAACAGTTCGCCTCCCTCCCTGAGAGTTATCTCGAAAATATTGAAAAAATTGATCTACCTCCGATCATGCTCTTGGGGGGTGACCAGAATCATATCTTTCCAGGGTCAAACAAACTCACTTTTGACCAAATTAGGAAGATAAAACCAGGCGCCAACGTGGAATACCGTGAATTTAAAAACTACGGTCATCAAGATACATTGATGGGTAAAAATGTTCACCTCGATGTCTTTCCCCATCTGTTGGCTTTTTTGAAAAAACATTCGTAGTCGGAGGATTCAATGGCATACGACTTTGATTATATCGTGATTGGTTCTGGCTTTGGGGGTTCAGTGATGGCCTGCCGTTTAGTAGAAAAGAAGCACAAGGTTTGTTTGCTCGAGCGGGGTCGCGAGTGGGGGATGCATGAGTTTCCGCGGCGGACCGCAGACATCAAACAAAACCTATTTTGGGACCCTAAAGACGGCAAGTTTGGAATTATGGAGTTTCGGGAATATCCAGACAGCGATGCCATGTCCGTTTCGGCCAGTGGACTGGGTGGTGGAAGTTTAATCTACGCCAACGTACTCATGCGGATGCCGGCGCCGTTTTTTGAAGGCTGGCCGATCGAAATCAACCGGCAGACTCTCGATCCTCACTACGATCGTGTTTTGGAAACCATGGAGGCCAGCCCCTATCCCTTCGGAAAAGATCCGTATTATACCGATACACCTAAAACAAAAACGTTCAAAGACCTCAGCGCTCAACTCCCAACTCCCAGTGACGCTACCAGCAAGCCAGAATTCATTTTTCCCGATTTGGCTATTCGTTTTAAAGGCGATTTTCCTGGGCAGCAAATGCCGAATAGCCATGGGGCGATTCAGTCGAAGTGCACGAAGTGTGGTGAATGTGATATTGGATGTAATATTCATGCCAAGAACACTCTTGATTTGAACTATTTGTTCAAAGCCCGCCATCAAAAAGAGAATCCATTGGAAGTGCGAACGAATGCTCAGGTGGTGGCCATCGAGCCTCTTGCCACAGGTGAAGGCTATCAAGTCACCTATGAAAATCCCAAATCCCCGAAGGAGAAAACCACAATCACCGCTAAGCGCATAGTGTTGTCGGCGGGCTCCCTCGGATCGACCGGATTGCTGTTGAAAATGAGAAGAGTTGGCAAACTCAAAAATCTGAGCCCTATGCTGGGCAAACGGTGGTGCGGAAATGGCGATCTCGAAGGGACCGTCGTGAATTCCAACACTCTTATTGAACCGACCAAGGGGCCAGTCATCACTGGTGCGATACAATACAACTTCAAGCCGTACCCAGATGGGTTTAAACACGGAATGTATATTCAGGATGCTGGGATACCGATTGGCCTTTCTTGGTACTTGATGGGGAAAATTCCTTCGCCGACCACTTTTTGGAAGGCCATTCAGCTCGGATATCGGTTCTTCAAAGAGTATATTTGCAAAAAGCTGAATATCAAAACCAAAACAAAAGAGATCAATATCGGAGACGACATCGCCGATGTTCTTGATCGTGATGATGCTTTTCGGAGAACGTTTTTGCTATTGGGTATGGGGCGGGATCGTTCCGATGGAGAGATACAATTGCGCGATGACGGTGAAATTCTCGTCCAATACAAGTTGGCGACCAGTTCACTTCACTATGATCGGGTTCGGCGCGAGATGGGGAGTATTGCTCAGCAATTGAAGGGCGAATTTTTCGACAATCCATTAACTCATCTCAATAAAATGATTGCGGTTCACCCCATTGGGGGATGTGTGATGGGTGATTCACCAGAGGATGGTGTTGTGTCGACTCGTGGCGAGGTGTTTGGGCATCCTGGGCTCTATGTCGTAGATGCAAGCATCATCCCAACATCGTTGGGACCGAATCCGTCGCTCACGATCGCGGCATTGGCCGAGCATATTGCTTCATTTCATTAAAGGAACCGAAATTGATTTTATCATGAACTGTAAGGCTCCCCCAATAAACCAGGACACTTGATAAGCGAGTCTCTCTGTATCAAAAAAGGAGAGACTATGAAGAAGTGATTTACCGAGGTGCCAATCTCCGTGGGCCGACGAGCTTAAACCTTTTTGGCAGCTATTGTTTTATTCAGAAGAGGATTTAAGTGCACAGCTGAATTGCCCTTTTCCGCGCCGGCCTATTGCAATAAAATCGTTAATCATCAGCTAATTTTTAAAAATTTCCCACACAAGGCAATCAAATCTCTTGGTGGTAAGCTTTTGGCGCGAGATAACGAGAAATCAATATAATTTCACGATATGGATGTCACAGATGGATTCTTCTTATCATTTAAATATCAGTGGCTAAATACATTCCAAGAACAAAGTTAATATAGAGTCCCTTTTGTAGTCGAAAATTCGTTTCACTCAGAACTTGCGAAGAATTATTTATAATTAATTGAATGACTCGTTCCATGGCAGCTTTTTCATCTGAGGTCAGGGTTCTTAACTCCGATAACTCAATCCAGGCAATCAAATTACTTCCCATCCAGGTGGATTCAGATGTGCTGGGTTCTGTCCAAGCTCGCTCTTTTAGGACTTGTACTGCTTTTGCTAAAACGCTGTCCAACTCTGAAATCACAGTATGTGAATCGGGAACACATCGACGTAATGCAATGAGACCAGAGACAATAAATCCGTGATATTCGAGTTTTTGATTATGGCTGTCGTCCCAAAGGCCAGAGGGTAACTGGTGAGTAAAAATATTTTGAGTGTGAATTGTGACAGCTTTATCTAAGTAAGATTGAGTTCCTAAAGCTTTAAAACTATAGGCAAGTCCTTTTGCCAAGGCAGAAAGATAGTTTATATTCCATGTGGTAGTGGGCTGGGCGAGTGCCCAATCAGCGGCTTGCTGAAGCCCGTTGGCGAGGGTGCCAGAGGGTTCACGAAGATACCGACGGGCAAGGGTGTAGAGTGAATATCCATGATCATAAAAGAGATTCTCTTGGCCCAACTCTGGAGGCAAATTAATAAGCCAACCATTGACGGCACAGGTGGGGCAGATAGCAATAACTTGTGTCACCGTGCCTCCAAACTCGGGGTTATTCGTATCGGCGGGCACACCAAAGACTCCCGTGCCCCCACTAGATTGCACACTTAAAAGATAGGAAACTATTTGAGGTAAATAGGTACTATAGAGGGTACCAAATTTCTGAGATGCCATCATGCGATCATAAGTATCGAGACGCCAATAGCTGTCTCTAAGAACCATCTGATAGCCGAACTGAGTGGTTCCCCATTGACCGTTCCCATTATAGAACTCTGCACTTTTTGCTTCGAATTGATCAAAAACATTTTGAGCACTCTGTCGCAATGTAAGTGGAGGTTCGGCAACAGGTGGAGGCGAAGGGGAGGTTGATCGACTGGTGCAATTCACACAAAAAAAGAGACAAGAAACCGAAAACAAAAATAAAATCTTCATAATCTTGATTCTAAATTCAGAGTATTGAAACTACAACAATAATGATCGATCCCAACTATCCACGCCAAAGTTGCCACCTTCCCTATCAGAAATATCAGTCAGCTATCAACTCACCTACAATAGTAAAAAAGACTTCGTTACCTCTGGAGCCGTCTTGGCCTATTCTTTCTTGGAGGTAAAAATTGGTTGATCAAGTGCTCATATTTCATTGAAGCTTGAGAACTTGATCAACCAATTTCCTGAATTTAAAACAGAAAGAACAATCCTCATTTAAAACGTTGAAACTTGAGGCTTAACCACAGTTGTTTTTTCAATTTCTTGTGCTGATAGTTTATTGCCGACCAGAGTTGGGCAAAGTCCTCTTTGATCGTTAAATGCCAGATAGTTGCAGGCAACAATGGCAGCGGCTTTTTCGGTGTCGATGCCGGCCACTGAGTTCGGATCAACAATCTGTTCAGCAGTAAATGCTCCAATGAAGTAGTGGTCATAGGTGTATGAGTTTGTTGGA
>JBILOD010000537.1:0-2985 GCA_044374645.1 Pseudobdellovibrionaceae bacterium
CAATGGCGCAACCGATGGAGTGCCCTGCCAATGCGAATCAACTCGAACAACGCCTTCACCCGGTATCCATTGGCGACATCAGTTTATGCTTCCGAACTTCGACGTCTCGAACCCAGCACTTCGATCATCCTGGACGAGCCTACTTTCGAAAACAGCCCAGTGGATTCAAAATAATCTTACTTCGCTTTTAATGATGTGCTAACTCAACATTTCGCACGATTGGTTCCTCCAAAATATAACGTTCTATGAGTCTCAACAAGCGATCTTTTCGTAAAGGCTTGCTCATATGATCATCGCATCCTGCCGCCAAACTCATCCGCAAATCCTCATCCAATGCATTAGCGGTAACAGCAATCACGGGACAACGTTTACGGGAGTTAAGTCTCTCCCATTTACGAATTTCCTTAGTCGCCGAATATCCGTCAAGAATTGGCATTTGAACATCCATGAAAACAATATCGAAGTTTTCTCTCTTAAAAAGATCCACGGCAGCCTGCCCATTCTCCACCACCAATATCTCAAACGGATTGTTTTTGAGAAATGCTTTAAAGATCAAACGATTGTCTTCTGAATCATCAGCCAAAAGAATTCTCAATCGACTATTAAGCGCATCAGCAGAACGCTCATCTGTGATTGAAAGCTCCATGTGTCTCATTGAATCCTTAGGCAATAGGGTACGGACGAGCGATTCAATCTTGGGTTTCAACTCAACGGTAAAATAAAAAGTGCTGCCCTTACCAACTACACTGGTGACCCAAATCTTTCCATGCATCAACTCTACGAGTTTCTTGGAAATGGATAAACCCAAGCCAGTTCCACCAAAGCGCCGAGTCACGGTTTCGTCGGCCTGTTTAAATCTCTCAAAAATCAACTCTTTCTGATCTTCGGGAATACCAATACCCTCATCCGTCACACTGAACAGCAGGGAGATCATCTTCCCTCGGTGAGACCTAACGACTGAAGCCCCAATCTCTACAGTGATAGTTCCTTGCTCTGAAAACTTGATAGCATTACTTAACAAATTAATGATAATTTGGCGTAACCGTGTAGGATCACCAATAAACAAGTCGATCACACCAGTACCATATCGACTCATTAATCGAATATTCTTCTCCCGTGCCCGAACCTCCATCATTGCTAAACAAATTTGAACCTGTTCTGAAAGACGAAAAGGAACACTTTCAAGATGAACTTCTCCTGCTTCAATTCGAGAAAGATCAAGAATATCATTAATGATCATCAGAAGAGTTTCACCGGCAGCATGGGCCACTCCCAAAAGAACTTTATCCTCCTTTGGAAGATTCTTATCCATTAAAAGCTCAGTGACACCGATGACCGAATTAAGAGGGGTGCGAATTTCATGACTCATACAGGCTAAAAAGCTAGTTTTCTGAAAGTTTGCACGCTGAGCTTCGATCTGTGATTGCTCGAGACGCTTCTTCTCTGTGATGTCACGTGTGATCTTAATGTAGCCCTTATGAACCTTCAATTCATCATAGACTGCAGTAATAATGACATTGGCAATAAAGCGTTTCCCATCTTTGCAAATACGCTCACCCTCTTCCTCATAACTTCCCTTTTCGAGGGCTGTGCGCAAATTCTTTTCAGGACGATGATTTTTCCGATCCTCTTCTGTAGAAAAACAGCCATAATGCTGGCCAATAATTTCGCTTTCCGTGTAGCCATTGATCTTTTCAATACCTCGATTCCAGTTCGTGATATAGCCATTGGTATCAAGAATAGTAATAGCGTAGTCATGAATATTCTCGACTGCCAATTTAAATTTATTCTCTGCCTGTAAAAGACTGGATGTCATCTGATTGAAAGAGTCAGAAAGGACTCCAATCTCATCTTTACGTTTAATTTCAGATTTAAGATTATAATTGCCACTAGCGATCAGGCGAGCAAGATCCGCCAGATATTTTACAGGATTTATGATTTGATTCACAAAAAAGTATATTAATATAAAGGAAATCACTAAAAAGAAAATGCACGCGTCGATGACGTTGGATCGGAGCGGTTGAACAAATGCAAACGCCTCTGCTTGATCCATTTGGGCCATAATACACCCTCCACCAATTTCTGGAACGAAACGAAATCCATGGATTATTCGAACCCCTCGATAATCGACATCCATCAATTCGCTATTCTGACCCTGTAGACACTGCTGCATTGGAGTAAGGTCAATTTTAGTTGAGAGGCCTACCGAACCATGACTGTGGTATCTGGGGGCAGTGATAAAGAAACCTTTGTTGTCCGCAAGAAAGGTTTCCCCGCTCTTTCCAACTTCATCAGCGCTCCCGAAGATTGACTGAATTTTACCTAAGGGTTCCTTCAAAAATAGCTGCAACCCATAGAAGGGACTTTCAGCAACGACAAAATAAGGGCGACCTTGATCCTGAGGCCCTCGTGGTGTAAAAAATGCCACCTGTTCAGGTTTTTGAACAAGATTTTCTATTTCTGTTTCGCTAATATCACCTGCTGACCAAAACCGAGAACCATTTTTTTCTAGAAGTCCGATGCCGATTGGTTTTTCGTCCTTGAAGTGCTCTTTGAGACGAGTATTGAGACAGGAGTTGCTGACCTTGCCTCTTTTGTTTTTGCTTTTACAAAAGCTGATGGATCGTTCCAATAAATCCTGTAGACTATTTTTTTGATTGACGAGTTCACTCGTAAATAACTGATGGCGATGGTGAGCCACCTGCCCAAGGCTCTCCATTCTATCTTTTTTTATGGTTTGATACATGAATAGATAGACAGAAACAGTAACAACGAGCGCTGAGCAGAGTATAAAGGACCATAAACACAAAATTATCCTTGTTCTGAGGGAAGAAAATAAATTAATTTTCATACAACCACTCAACACCCCTTCTTAATTCGATGAAAATCATTCATCGTATGATGTTATTCTTCGAGGGAACAGGAGGGTAAAGGCAATTTAATTTACTGCGATTAATAGAACTTAAGCTCTCATTTGAAAGACAA
>JBILOD010000461.1:0-3688 GCA_044374645.1 Pseudobdellovibrionaceae bacterium
AGTTTGAAAATTTTGCGAAATCGATCAACCCGTTTAAAATGGATCCTCGATTGGTCATTGGCAAATTCATTCACGCTTTGAGCGAGCTCGACACGGAGGGTGTCATTCATTATGCCCGTCTGATGGCACGACCAGGAACAGAAAACGGAGTGAGTGAAAAGGAACTTCGCGCTAAACTGCAGATTTTGTTTGATAAGCAACGGTTGGCGATAAAGAACGCACAGGTGTCTGATTCTCAATCTCCTATCGATGTAAAAGATCTGATGGTGGATGTGATCAACGAAGTTGCCGAAAACGGAGTGACATTTTCCACTCGCTATATTTTTGGCGGATTGAAAGGATTAATCATTCTTTACGGAGAAAAGTACGTGACGGTAGAAGAGTTTGAGATGTTGCTGCGTGCGGAACTCAAAAGTTTGTTTTTGGCCAAACTTCCCGCCATCATGGCCGAAAAAGTGAAACCAATTTCGACCGACCAAACACCACCGCCACCCTCCTCTTCGGCTCTGCGCTGTGAACAAGCCCTTAAAAAAGATTCGGCAGAAAAGATGCTTGGCACTGAAAGTGGTGCCGTTAAGCCGACCTCGATCTCGATTCCAAAAGGTAGCATAACCGATGTGTCGAAGTCGAAATAGTAAAAGGCCTTTTCGCTCTGTACCTTTTCGTCTGGGACTCTGCGCTCTCCTCACCACATTGGTGGTGAATGCGTTTGTTGAGGGCACTGTCGAGGCGGCGATGGGGGCATCAGTGGGAGCCTCAGGGCAAGCCATCGCGCCCACGCAATTGGAGTTGGGCAAAAGACTGAGTAACAACTACGATCACGTTCTCTTTGATCTCCGCAATAGTCGTGGAGGAAATGGTGATGTGGCGGCCGGTTACTTGACGGCCATGAGCCTGATCCATCATTATAGAATCAGCAATCCAGTGACTCTTTTAGTGGATAAAGAAGGCGCTAAACGCCTGGGTATTCTCATGGGCGTTCAACAAAAACTGCCCGCTCAAGTTGCGATACATACGATAGATTCGATCCCAAAGGATTTAATTGTGGATTTTTATCTTGCGTTGGCCAGTCCGAGCGGCACCCTCAAAAATCATCCACATGAAGACTTAACATTTTCACCTGACGCTGTTTTGCTAGTGCAAACTGTTCTTGGCAATACAGAAAACCAAGCATCCATCAACCCCTACGGGTTACTACAAACCGGTCAATGGAAATTCAACATGGAACCCGCTGGTATCGGACCTAATGAACTTGGGATTTATGATGACCATGTCGCCCATCAATTGCGGGGACACTCCATGGAGGAAACTCGTAATTTTGTTTTGCAACAAATTGCTACCATGCCCCAGGATGATGCGCGATCGCAACTTGATCGAATTTTGAGTGGAGAACGACTGAGCGGTGCAAAGATCGGTCTGGTTTATGGAATCACGGCACTGCACACTCGACAGCAGTTCACCTCAGAGCTGAGAGGGCTCGTGGCTGACAAAACAAACTCCTATTGTTTAATTACCCCATCCAACTATGATCTGCGCTATGTGGATGACCCAGGCATAAAAGACCGAGTGGTCGTCCTGGATCAATCGGCCCAACTGCCAGAGCGAGCGGCACCGAACATGATCTATATTCTTAAAACTCCCAACTTGCCCCATCCGCTTTTTGTCGGGTTGACGTATTACTCGATGAAGCAGGGAGTGACTCCCATTGGGGCGGGCGATGGCTTTTTGAGCGCTGGCATCACGCTCGGAGAACCGTTTGCGCTGACTCGTGTTACCTGGAACGCTCGCAATATTCTCAACCTCAAAAATCAACTCTTAAACAATGTTGCTACCACAATCCAAGCAACAGAAGGCCTACCTTCAGGAAATTTGGATTCAGAGACCGTCGATACTACTGGTACTACTGCGACTACTGCAGCTGCTGTGCTTGAATCTGTTTATGAAGAACTAGACTTATCAAAGGCCCAGGAATTACAGGGACTGCGGCCCATCTTCCACTCACTCCAAGACCATATTCCCTCTCTCACCGAAAAATTAGTCAGGACGGCCCTTGGTATTCGCCGGCTGCAACAGCAACGCAGAGATTTTCTTGATGCCTCCACTGAGTTGCGCGAAATGGGTTTAACGTTGAAGGAGGCGCCAAAGGCACCGGAAAAGCTTACTTCAACCAGATTCGTCAGATCAGATTCTCACACTGAAGAGGAGGACGAGCTCCAAGAAATGTTGATCGATTTACAGGAGTCCCAACAATTTCCAGAGGCCATTAAACAGAAAATACTGAGCTACTACCAGACACCCCTTCAGCAATGTCAGTCGACCATTGGAAAGTAAAAGTTCGAAACAACAAAGCCATGCCAGCGTAGAGTGGCGTCGTCGGGTGCGCTGATCCTGCCGAAGTCTTCACTCGTTCTGAAGAAAACGCTGGGTAATCGGCACAAAGTTGTGCTTCGATGATTTTACTACAATCTGAAATCATAGAACCCATCTAAAGGTCGAGAAAATCGTCAGGGTTTTGTCTTTGAACCAATAGACGGCGGTTGGCAAGCAAGCCCTCTGAAACTCTCATTGAGATCAGACATAAACAAATATAGTCTATCTCTATGACAAAATTCCCTGAACTCGCATTTTATCACTCCCTGGCACCATTCAATGATTTTGCTCTGGTTGGCAATAAATCGGTTTATGCCACCGTACCGGAGGGATGGACTTTGGTTCTCTCAGATATCAAAGGATCAACCAAAGCCATTCAGTCCGGTCGCTACCGCCAAGTGAACCTCATTGGAGCGGCCACGATCGCGGCGTTCATGAATGTGGCCGAAACGAATGACTTACCTTTCGTCTTTGGCGGCGACGGAGCAACCTTGCTGGTACCGAACTCAATGGTAGAAACTCTAATGGAATCTCTGAGAAATCTCCAAGTGCTCGCCCATCGTGATTTTCAACTTGAATTGCGAATTGGTGCCGTTTCGATGGCTTCGTTGATGGCCCGTAACCAGATTCTCAAGGTTGCAAAATATCAGTTGTCTCCTGGAAATTTTTTGGCCCAATTCAAAGGGGGCGCTCTCACCTATGCCGAGGAGCTACTCAAAAGTCACAATCCAGAGATGAAGATGTTGTCCCCAGTGGCTTCCGTACGCGCGCAGGTACCATCATCGCTCGAAGGGCTTTCCTGTCGGCTCAAACCTCTGCGCGCCTCTAACGGAAAAATTCTCTCCCTCGTTTGCAAACCCCTACAAACGATTCTTAAGGCTGACTTCTCCGCCACCTCGCCGGTAAAGTCGAAGTCTCTGAGCTGGGCCATCCCACCCGACGGAGTGGAAGATGAAGCCAAACTGGCGCAGGCTGGCCCCTATTGGTGGCGCCTATTCCGGGCTACTTTTTGGGCCTTGGTTAGTAATATGAGCCTCACCTATCAATTTAGGATGGGGGCCTTCGATCCCAAAAAGTACCGTGCCGAATTACTATTGAACTCTGATATTAAAAAGTTTGATGAAACACTCCGGATGGTCTTGGACTGTAATCCCCAACAAATCGAAGCGATCGATCAATTTTTGAGTGACCTCCAACGACAGGGGCTTATCGCCTTTGGCCAGCATGTCTCCGAACAGGCCCTTATGACGTGTCTGGTAAAAAGCCCCGTCCGCAATCAACATGTGCACTTTATTGATGGTGCCGACGGCGGCTATGC
>JBILOD010000153.1:0-8175 GCA_044374645.1 Pseudobdellovibrionaceae bacterium
CTCATAAGCCGGCATGGAGAGCCTGGGTACCATTCGATTAAAAAGGAAGCAAACCAAAAGTTTTGTGATTTCCTTTATGTCCCAGTATGCTGATTTACCATGAGCCAACACGTGAACCAGTGCTAAGACTCACTGCGGAGAACGAATTCCGGTATTGACCATCCACAAATGAGAACGACCCACCAATATAGAGTGTGTCACCATGAGCGTGCATAGAATAGATCTCACCGTTCACATTAGGAGTCCAATCGGAAGCAACTCCAGTGGTCCGATCAACTCTGACCAGGTTATAAACAGCATTACCTGGGAGTATATTGCCACTATTATCCAGCATATTTATTTTTGAGAAGCGTCCCCCGACGATGACATTCGATCCAATCACAAGAAGAGAATTGACAGAATACACCCAATCGAATTGAGGGAATGGCGCCCAATTTGTAAGTAAAAGTGTATTTGGGTCGAAGGCCCCAAGTCCAAATCGTGCATTCAGGCCCGTAATATATATAAAACTGCCACCAACGACGAGCCCTGAGGAGTCTCCTGCGAGAGCAAAAACTGTAGGATCAGGCTTTGGATTCCACGGATTCAACTGGTTGTTAGAAAGGTTTACGGCAAAAAGCCGTCGTCCCGTGCTGGTGCCATTGAGGCCGTTAAAGGTTCCTCCAACAAACAACTTTGTACCAATCACTTTCAGAGTGTCCACCCGTCCATCGATGTCAAAGGAAAGACCACTGAGGAGTCCAGTATTCAGATCAAAGCTGGCGAGATTCGTGCGAGCTTGTCCTCCAAACTCAGTGAATAAGCCAGCAACAAACATTTGTCCGGTGACCGGGTCAATCTCAATTGCCTTGACAAAAGATCCTTGAGCCGTTTCCAATAAACTGGATGGCCAAGAGTACAAACTCAAATCTTGGAGATTGAACGCCACAATTAATGAGCGGTTTTGATTTTGAACCCGCGTAAATCCACCGCCCACATAGAGTATCCCATTATTGATTAGGAAGGTCCGTACTCCCATCTGACCTTCAGCAATATTGAGGTCATCGGCCAATAGCTGACCTGAAGTGGGGTCGGCGATGGCAACATAATTCCGATGAATCATCTCGAGGCTCGAGAAATTTCCTCCGGCGTAAAGTGTGTCGGCATCGAGCGCGATAGCGTTGACCTCGTCATTGAGATTGGGATTCCATGGCAAAAGCGATCCCGCTCCGATATCAAAAGAAGCTAGATTGTTCATTTGAACTGGCGAAACAATTCGAAATCGTCCTCCGACAAAAACAGAATTTGTTCTAGTCGCTAAAGCCTTGACCACACTTCCTGCGGGAAGAGCGCTCTCCCAAGGTTTGATGATTCCACTGGAAACATCCGCGAGGCCCAACCCATTCCGTGATTGCGAACCGATGGCGCTGAACTCACCACCAATAAAGACACCCCCGGCACTGGCAGAGATCGCTTTCACCGGATTATTAGCGCCACCTGCAGGATACCAATCTAGAAGCGCTCCCGTTGATGCATTGACGGCGGCGATGTTTTTTCGCGGCTGATTGCCTATGGCATCAAATTGCCCTCCCACATAGAGGACATTATTAAACATTTCAAGGGCCCAAATACCACCCAAGTTGGGGTACGGAAAGGTCACATTGGGATTAAAGTCCGTAACGCTATTATTACTGACATCAATGGCACCCAGTTGATTCCGCCGACTATAGCCGAGCCGCCTAAATTTACCACCTACATAGAGGGTGGTTCCGACAAGTTTTAGTGTTTGAACTTCTTCATCGGCATCGATATCAAAGGAATTGAGCAAACCTGTTGCTGTGTCAATGGCCGCTAAATGATACCGCCGATTTCCAAGCATTGATTTAAGCCCAAAGTACCCAACAAACACATTGTCTGCCGATATTGCACCAGCAGAATAGATACTCGCGGCCCCTTGATTGCGTATCAGTCCTGGAATCCAATCCATAAGTTCCAGGGTTTCGGCATCAAAATGGGCCACAAAATCTTGGTAAATGCCGTCGACTTCGGCAAATCCACCCATAAAGATTAGGCGGCCATTCCAAAGTGCCATGGAAGTTTCATGCTCGCCCCTTAAAAAGGGCTTCCAGTTTTTTGCCTGACCATTAGTTAAATCAACGGCCCCAAGACCAGGATAAGATTCCCCTCCAAAGGAAAATCCCCAGCCTCCGATAAACAGAGTTGAATTATAGACCAGCAAGGAATTATTATCACTCCCAGTTATTTGACCCAGAAGAGGATTTAAAGCACCAGAGCTTCGCTCAATGGCCGCAATTTTTTGGCTCGCTTGTCCCCCAATCTGGGTAAAGAGGCCGGCTGCGATTATCAAATCAGTGCCGTATAAAGCCAATGCACTGATACGACCATTCGGAGATGGATTCCAAACTGTAGGTTGCCCATCTGCAAGGCTTAGTTCTGCCAAATGGAGCCGAGCTTGACCGCCCACCTGAGAAAAATTACCACCTACAATCAGAGTGTTGTTTTCCGTCAAAACCATTGCGTCAACAGAATAAGCTGAGTAGCTTAATCCCGCCGCCGACAAACCGGGGTTCCAGCTTAGAAGACCGCCATTAGAGATATCAAGGGCAGCAAGGCCATTGCGGGTTTGCCCATTCACACTATTGAACGCCCCCCCAATATAAAGTGTCGTGCCCAATAAAACCATTGCATTGACAATTCCCCCGACACCGGCCTGTTTAATCTCTGGAGCAAAAGCCAAAACCTTTTGGCCACCACTTGAGATATGAATCAGATCGCCCGTGGCTACGCCATCATAAAGCAATCCTCTACCAGCAACGAAAAATCCACCAACACCATCTCCGATGACCGACGTAAAATCAGAGGATATAGCAATGAGTGGTCGTTGCCCAGCCACCGGTTTCGCGGTGTTGAGATTCAATAGACCGCCCAAGGTTGGGGCCAGTGTCCCTTCGCTCTTAAAATCACCTCCCACATAAAGTTTCTTCTGAGTGTGATCAAACGCGATCGTAGTAATGGCGCCATTGAACTTGGTATAGACACCGATCTTATCGTCAATTGTGCCATCCGATAGAATTCGAGCAAGACCATTTCGATCTTGTCCTCCGACCGATGTGAAAGGCCCGGCAATGAAATACCCGCCACTTTGATCTGGTATCACCGCATTGATATTACCTACCACGGTTGGTAACTGACCGACTGGCAATTTCAGTAACCCCGAGTTGATATCAAGAGGAACACCCGAGCCCGAACAAGTGCCGACGTTCGTAAAACTACCACCTATAAAGAGTTTGTCAGCGGTCGATTCGATCGCATCAACGGGTTTATCAAAACACAAGGGAGCAGAGGGCAATCGGGAACGGTACTGTAAGAGGGGAGGTGTTTTCACTATATTGGTGGATGATTTACCGAGATCGACACTGAGATTTGCAACCGAAAAGGGAGCCGCAAAGCAACTGACCGTGGTCTGATTAATAAACTGAAACTGTGAACAGTTCGTTCCATTGATGGTGATCGTCATATCTTGAGTGAAGTGCTGCCCCGTAAGAGTGATACTTGCTCCGGTCCCCGTAGGAATTTCCGGAGGGTCAACGGCACTCACGCTGGGAGCCGTAGTATCGATCACAATTTGTTTCGAATCGGAAATTGTATTTGCCGTTCCAGGCTCAGGCAAAAAACCCATGGCATTTTCACCGGCCATTGTTTTTAACTGAGTGTTGTCTCCCAGGATCAAAGCGTTTGTGGAAGAATGCTCAAGAAGCGGAGTGAAATCTCCGTCTTCAATGGCATAAGTGAAACGAAGTATGGTACCCCCTGAACCACTGAGGTATTTTGCACGTTTAGGTGTGGGCTGAGTGTTGAGTTCTAAATAAAGATTTCCATCACCCGTCACCATGACCGGTTCTGCGAACTCAATCGCGAGTTCAATGACCGTCATCGCTGAATAATACCCTGAGGGATTGGTCGCAGTGATTTTATGAATGGGGATTGATTTAGAAGCTACAGTCGATGAGCGAGAACCCGAACGATCATCAATATCCAAATTAAGGTAGCATGAGCACAAAACAAGTGCCCAAACGGAAATCAAAATATGGTTCACTGCCTTCAACGTCATCCCTAGACTTATCGGCAGGCTTGGCAGGTGGGTTTAGTTTGAAAATGAAACTCATATTGAGGATGGTAACTCGGTCTCGTTCTGAGTCATTCATAATTTTTGGATTCTCAGTTTCGAACAGCCAAATTTTGTTTTTGATGTCGAAATTCCTCTCAGGTGTCGATAAATTCTATTTAGTCTGAATCCAAGAAAAATGTTTTGAATATAGACAAAGATCCTATTTTCAATATCAAGCCTCAGTGATAGCCTATCTTTATTGAAGCCAATACTAAAAATATTATTTGGAGGTCGTATGCTTAAAAACAATAAATCAAGAACTGTAGCCCTAATGAGATCGTCATCAGGTTTCTCGTTGGTGGAGTTAATGGTGGTGGTTGCCATCATAGGTATCCTCGCCAGCATAGCAGTTCCCCAATTTCAAAAATTCACTTACAAGGCTCGCCTTACAGAGGCCAAAGCCGGATTAGTCTCCCTCTACACTGCCGAGAAAGCTTTTTATGTGGAATGGAGCCAATACGATGCGCGATTTGGAGCCATTGGTTACAAACCTGAAGGTAAATATTCTTTTAATATAGGGTTTCCGGCTGCATTGGCCGCAGGTTCAAGTGTCAGCCTAAACTTCCAGAATGGTAACAACTTAAATGGAACAAACGCCCCCGGTGGAGCGCCAGCTGACGGCAGTTGGCTGCATACAAATATAAATACCCGTTGTGTTGCCAATACCAATCAAATTACAGCTACTAGGACGTGCACAAGAACACAAACCGTTCCAGCTGCTTTGTCGAATGCCAATATCACTGGTGCTGCAGCCCTTGGGGTGAATAATACCGTCTTCGTCGCAGCAGCCTCTGCCACACAACAATTGAATCCCGACAACGTAGTGACCAATATGACGATTAATGAGAATAAAGTAATCCTTTCGACAGCCAACTAATATTATCCTGACCCACTCGCACTCGCCTTTAATTCCCTTTACAGAATTAAAGGGAGTGCCCGCCCCACCTCCATTTTTTGTAATTTTTCTACGAAAAACAAAAAAGAAAGTACTGGAACATTCATTGAGTTCAGTTTAAACAAACCTCTTATCTTTTGAGTAAAAAAGCGGGGGTTGCGCGTGGGATTTAATCCAGGTATTAGCTTTTGGATCTCTTTTTTTGTAATATTTGTTTTACATCATTCAATGGCCATGGCTTCCCCTAATTTAGAGCGAACCATTGAAAAATTCCGCCCCATTGTCAAAGCTCAGCATATAAATCGCAAAGCCTTCGAACAGGCTTTTCAATTTTTAAAGAATAACCCAAGTGAGTTCGAAAATAAAAACTATCTTACGATTATCGATTACGACCTTCCTTCCACCAAAAAACGTTTTTATATCTTCGATCTCCGCCGCCTTAAAATTACTTCTCTCTATGTGGCTCACGGCAAACGATCTGGCCTCAAAGAGGCGGAGTCTTTTTCAAACAAAATCGATAGTAAGAAAACGACTCTTGGATTTCTAAAGACTGGCACTCCATATAACAGCCATGAAGTCGGCCCAGCTTTACTGCTTCATGGTCTTGAAGACAAAAATAAGTATGCCTTTGAGCGCCGCATTGTGATTCATGGCGCCAAGTACGTTGGACCGAAATTCCTTAAGCGCCATGGTTACCTTGGTCGAAGTCTAGGTTGTCCAGCTGTAGAGACTCGTTGGGCAAAATCTGTGATCGCAAAACTCAAAGGGGGAAGCCTGATCTATTCCTATCACAGTGACTTCCCTAGTAATCCCAAATCCAGGCCCCGAGTGGGTTGACATCCCCTTTTTCCGGAGTTGAAATAAACTCATTAGGTTTGTAGTAATACCATTTCCATTTAGAATGTAGACCAAGGCGGCAAGAAGGAGGCGCGGAGCCTTCTGGGCATCCCTTCACAGAGGGGACCCTGCCCAGTGTAAGGCGCACACGAGGCGGGGTTTCCCCTCTGTGAAGGGGTGCCTCGGACGACGCAGCCAACGAAGGGCTACGAACTAAATGGAAATGGTATAAAAGCTCCACGAAAGGGACCAAGATGACTAGAAGCAATAAAGAACAAGAAGCGGAAAAAAAGGAAAATTCTCTTAGCGAAAAAATGCTAAAAACCAGAACCGTAACGCTTTTTGATGCCATTGACGCTAAAGTGGCCAAAGAATTTATTCAAAGCCTACTCTTACTTGAAGCAGACAACGCAAAGGAACCCATCAAGGTTTTGCTCAATAGCCCCGGAGGCGAAGTCACTGCCGGATTCGCTATTTATGATGCCATTCGCTTTATTGGGCCCGAGGTGAAAATTGTTTGCACCGGACTCTGTGCCAGTATCGCGACCATCATCCTCACTGCAGTTCCTAAGAAGAATCGCCTGAGCACTCCCAATTGTGAATTTTTGATTCACCAGCCTCTCAGCCAAGGCATCACTGGTCGCATCAGCGATATCGAAATTGCCTCGAAAGAATTAGCCAAAACCAAAGAGAAACTCCTCTCGATCTTGGCGAAAGAAACTGGCAAAACCATGGATCAAATCACCCGTGATTGCGATCGCGACTACTGGATGACCGCGATTCACGCCAAAGAATATGGTTTGGTCGATCGAATCATCGACAAAAAAAGCGACGTTTAAGTAGATTCCACTTAAAAAGTCCGCTTTTTCAGTAAATTCTAAGTATTTCGAAATTTATTTGAATTCCAAAACCCGAAATTAAATTGCTTTATTTTTAAGCTCTTTGTTTCGGGTTTTTTATTGGACCTATGTGTCGGCCACTGCCCTTCCCACCTGAAGTCTCCTCCCGAATCGACAAAAAAATCGATAAAAACTCGACTTTGTCTTGAATTGAGACACTCAATTCCCACACTTTAGCCTCAAGTTTTCAGGGGCTTCTGCCGACCATAAGTCTGTAACAACCATTGATTCAAACGCAGAAGCAAGTGAGACATTTATGAGTGTACTTGATCGCTATAGAAAACCCGGTGGATTCGTTCAATTGCTCGCCCTACTCGAGACCTGTGGCCAGACTAAGAAAGAAAAATTCCTACAAATGATTTTAGAGGAGAATGCCAACTGGCACGATGCGCTCAAGCAACGCCTCCTTAGTATTGATATGGTCCTCACGTGGCCTAACGAATTTCTCACCGAAATCACGAGTCGCTCGTTGCCCATCACGCTGGCCGCTATTTCTAAGAGTCTCAATGAAGATCAAACAAAAAAACTTTTTCATGGATTGCCTCATTCTCACTTTTCAAAGATTCGCGAGATCTCTCAAAATAAGAACTTTGCGCCAATGGAGATCACATCCAGCATTGAAAAATTCCTGGGTGAGACACGTGCACTCATCCAACAAGGCACCGTAAAGCTCGACAAATTTGCACCTGAGCTTTGCACGCCCGAAGACATCGAGGACCAACTGGCAAAGAAAAGCCACACAATGCCCCCCTTGCCACCACCAGAGGTGTTTGCATCTTCTGCAACGGTGAAATCAAACCCTCAATTAGCGGGCTCCAATTCTGTTCTAGCGTCAGTGCCCCCCATTTCGACCAGCATCAGCTTTTCGACCTCTTCAGGAACGGGAGCGAGCCCTTCGGCACCAGCACCTAGTACTTCTGACGAACAAGCTGCGGCCCTTAGACGCCAAAATTTTCAACTTCAACAGGAACTACAGCAACTCCGCCAAGAAAACCAATCCCTCAAAGACAAATTAGATCGTATCCGCAAAATCGCCTAGGCGCGATCTGATGTTTGAATGTGGTGGATCGATGAAGCTAACGATGAAGTTAACGTGGGAGCCTAAACATGAAAAACCATAAGACCATTCTACTCATCGCTCTCGGTGCGTTCATTGTGTATAGCGCGGCGACGTTCAATACGCCCAAACAGGCCACCTTACCAAAGTCTCCACGAGAACCTGGCCGATACATGGAGCTTGGAAAAACCAACATTGTGCCCAACAACAAAACCAAAACTGAGTCCAGTGTGGTCTTTAATGACCCCGCGATCAGTTCAAAGTGGGATCTCAAAAAAACAGATGCGGAAAAAGCCTGGCAGGTGTCACAAGGGAGCCG
>JBILOD010000473.1:0-3554 GCA_044374645.1 Pseudobdellovibrionaceae bacterium
TGCTATCATTGATACTGGTTGCGACGTTAACCATGAAGATTTACACAACAATATCTGGCAAAATCCTGGAGAAATAGGACTCGATAGCAAGGGACGTGACAAGACCCGCAATCGCATCGACGACGATGGCAACGGTTTTGTCGATGACGTGAATGGCTGGAACTTTGTCGCCAATAATGGCGATCTGACCGACAACCACGGCCATGGGTCCCACATCGCTGGAATCATTGGCGCAGAAGGTGGCAATAATCGAGGCATCATCGGCATTGCTCCGCAGGTGAGTATGATGGTCCTGAAATACTACGAACCAAAAACGCCAACAGACAACCTCAAAAATACTATTCAAGCCATCAAGTACGCCGTGCGTATGAAAGCCAATATTATCAACTATAGTGGCGGCGGACTCGAGTACAGTGAAGATGAAAAGCGAGCCATTCAATCAGCCCAACGGGAAGGAATTCTGTTTGTCGCAGCGGCCGGCAATGAGCGGTCGAACTCTGATAAACACAAGTATTTTCCAGCCGATTATGGTCTGCCAAACATAATTTCCGTGACTGCCATTGATCCCAACACTCAGGTTTTAGCCTCCAGCAATTATGGTATTGAAACGGTTGATATAGCAGCTCCAGGCCAAAATATTTTATCCGCGCTTCCGGGCAATGCCTATGGATACATGACGGGGACATCGCAGGCCACAGCCTTTGTGACCGGTGCCGCTGCCGTCGTGATGGCGCACAAAGGCACTTTTTCTGGAGATGAAACTAAAAAATATTTACTTGCAACGGGGGATGGACAAGAGTCTCTCGTCAATAAGACGGGAACGTCGCGTATGTTGAATCTCTATAAAGCCCTTACGGTTCTCGATGGAGGCATCGGGATCACAGGGGTTCAGGCTGCGAACATCACTAGCGATGCACCCGTGTTTTCTCCGGAGTCTAATTTATTTAAAACAAAGGAACCTCGAGACAATTCTGGAAACCGAATCCCTTCAAGTAAGACTGTGGATTCCAATTCGAGCATGACGAACTTCGGAAAATCACTTCTTGATGCCGTCCAAAAGAAGCCGCGCCAAAATCAAGACCCCAATTAGGGTGAACACAGCCAGTTTGGGAGATAGACTCCCGATGAGGCAGAGCACAATTCCCACGCCTCCACTCACCCACTTTGAACGCCAGCGGGAGAAACGCCGTTGAATCTTAACGTCCTCCAGTATTGCCTCGTCCTGCAAGCGTAATAACTCAATTTGTTGAATTCGCTTTTCGATTTCAGGATCATAGCCAATCGCAGCCTGTGCTGCTAAGTAGCGTTCACGGGCAAAGCTCAGTCGTTTCAGCTGATGACATGTGGAAACAAAACTTGAATGTTCCTCGGAGTTTTCAAAATGCTCCAACACCCGTTGCCAGACCTCATTCAATCGCGGTTGCAAAAAATCCTTTGAACCTTTCAATGATGCATCCGTTGATCCCGCCGTTGATCCCGCCTTCGATTCCGTCCTCGAATCAGCTATAAAATCGAAAGAGGGATGCTTCGACGGAATTTTTAGACACTGCGGGCATTCATCTTGTCCAGAGCGGAGAGGCACATGGCAAAAGGGACAGAGTTCTTGCATCCTTTCGGATCTTCTTTCATTCGTTAAACTCGTTAAAGCAGACAAATCGCGCAAACCCGATGACCTGGCTGTGAACTCATGCCCACAAGTCGTACAGATAAATTGGGATTGATCGGATGATAAAACTTCAGTTTGCTCATCCAGTGAGCCTCCCTGCCCCTTCACCACATAAGCTTTACCGCAATGCGAACAATGAATTAGCATCAAGCACCTTTCTCATGAAAAACCAGTTTCAAAGTTCCGTTCGAATCGATTCTTCTTTCCTGATCTTATCCTCCGAGCCTATCTTCTGATCACGTTTGGCAAATGGATCTTGTTTATTAAGCCTGTTTGTTAAGCCTGATTGTGGATCTTACTTGCCCTTCTGGATTAATTATCACTAATATCGGGGAATGTTGTCCATCACGAAAATCCCCAAAAAAATGCTTCACTTCTTTATTCAACATCGAACCGGAGTTATTTTAAGTGTGCTCTGCGGAATTTTGACCGGCACCTCCTATATCCCGTTCACTCCTTGGGCCGCTCTTTTCAATTTTGCGCCACTATGGTGGTACTGGCTGCAACCACAGACGACGCCACGACAGATTTTCTGGAGTGGTTGGCTGAGTCAGTTTATTTTTAACCTGATTGGTTTTTATTGGGTCTTTCATGTCGCCCACGAGTTTGGCCATCTGCCATTTTCAATCTCACTGATAACGCTATTGCTTTTTGCTGCATTTGCACATCTCTATGTCCCACTCAGTGGGTGGATTTTTGCAGAAGTGCGCAAAAGAATTAAAAACCACCAGTCTCTGCCAAACCATCCGAAGGCGGCAGCGGCCTCCCTTTTGTTAATCGCTGGCATTTGGGCTTTATTTGAGATCTACTGGCCCTATATTTTCCAGTGGCACATGGGCTACACTTTGCTCTGGGCCCAATGGCCTGCCTATAACTGGGCCGATGTGATTGGGTTTCAGGGGCTTTCGTTTGTTCTCCTCGGGTTCAATGCTTTTTTGGTTTGGTGGTTTCTTCCGTCAAGACAAATCCCAGCCAGATACCGATTGAGATTTGATTTTGTTTATGCGCTCAAAGGGATAGGCGGAACTGTTTTGGTTTTCGGCCTCCTGAATATCACCGGGTGGTATCATGGCAAAAAGTGGAGTCACCGCAAACCAAACCAGATCATTCACTTTCTGCCTATTCAGGCTAATATTGGAAATGCCGAAAAGATCATGGCCGAACGTGGCTATGGGTACCAAGATTTCATTGTGCAACGCTTTATCCAACTCAGTCGTGAGGCACTGGCACAAAATCCTCAAGCCCAAGTTCTTGTATGGCCCGAATCAGCCATCCCCGATTATCTCGATCAAGAATTTTCCGAGCGCCGCCGGCCACAGTGGATCAAGAGTTTTCTCACTGAGACAAAACGCTACTTGATCACTGGGGCGTACTCCAAAGAAGTGAAACCCAGGGCAAGTGGTGTGGCACCCTATCGAAGCAATGATGATGATTTGGCTTACAACGCTCTTTTTATTTTAGGGCCACAAGGTGACCCCATCGTTCCTCCCTATCGCAAAAAACACCTTCTGGCCTTTGGCGAATACACTCCGTTGGCGCAGTGGTTTCCGAAACTGAATGATTTTTCCCCTTCAGGAAAGGGTTTTGCCCGTGGACCAGGACCTCAAACCTTAAAAGTGAATGGCCCCAATAGCCAGGAACTACGTCTGGCGCCACAGATTTGCTATGAAGCTCTTTATCCCGATTTCACCCGTCAAGGAGTATTAGGGGGCGCTCAAATCTTAATTAATTTGACCAACGACTCATGGTTTGGTGTGAATTCAGAACCTTTTCAGCATCTTTCAATGACCTTTGCGCGAGCCATTGAAAATCGCAGACCACTTCTTAGAGTCACTAACACCGGTTTTACCTCGGCCATTGAGGCCTCAGGTCGATTGTTTCCCCAGTC
>JBILOD010000462.1:0-3660 GCA_044374645.1 Pseudobdellovibrionaceae bacterium
AGAGCTCATACATGAGTCACCTCTTCTTCAGAGGTCGAAATTTGATGACGAAGTTCACGCAAAATATCAATGGCATTGCTCAATGAAATCCGCTTTCGCAGCGCTAGGATTTCCTCGAGGCGTTTTTGCACATAGGGAATTTCTTTTTCTTCTGCACCTGCACCGAGTGTCAGATTCTTAATATGCAGCTTCATATGACCTTCAATTATACCCACTGTAGTGAGTGCCCGAAGCGCACCAAGATTTTGCACTAGTCCAACGGAGGCAATCACGCGCGACAATTCATTCGCTGACTGCACGCCCATCATTTTCAAACACATCTTGGCCGTCGGATGGAGAGTGGTCACACCGCCCACCGTTCCAACGATGAGTGGCGCTTCGAATCGCCCCACTAAGCGTTGACCGTCTCGACGCCACTGGGTGATGGAGCTATAGGACCCAGAACGGGAGGCATAAGCATGCACACCCGCCTCTACGGCACGCCAGTCATTGCCCGTTGCAATCAACACCGGGTCGATACCATTTAAAACGCCTTTATTGTTGGTAGCCGCACGATAAGGGTCAATCTCCGCAAAGATCGACGCTTCTTCAATCTTTTCGGCCAATTCAGGATCAATTTTCTCCAATACGATTTCAGCCTTGGTGAGCTTTGTATCCACTAAATTTGAGAGAATGCACATTGTGACTTTCTCGCCGGTTAGCTCTTCGATCGGCTGCTTCAAGAACTCACACACTTGATTGATGATGTTTGCACCCATGGCATCACAAGGATTGGCCAGAACATGCACCACGCCCATCATTAAACCATCAGGGCGATTCAATAGGCGAACCTCTATTTTGGTGACACCACCACCCCGTTTCACCAAACCAAAAGCCACTTCCTGATTGGCCAACTGAATAAATTCGGGGGCTTTGCTCAATACTTTTTGTTTAAACTCTTCATGATTTTTAAGCTTGGCGATTTGAATTTGGCCGATGATCTCATGGCCATCCACCCGGGTTTGTATAAAGCCGGCATCTCGCACCCATTTCGCGGTTTTGCTGGCCGCTGCCACAATCGAAGTTTCTTCCACTGCCATAGGAATCAATACATCGCGGCCATCAATCCGAAAATTAGTGGCCACACCCAAGGGCAATTGAAAGTAACCGATCACATTCTCAATAAACTTTTCGCCGAGGGTGAGATCTTTTAAACCACCCTTATCTAAAAAATCGATTTCTTCTCGAGTCAACGCTCCTGCTCGGAGCAATCGTTGGTAACGTTCTTCTCGATTGAGTTTTGAGAATCCCTGAAACAATTCTGTCATTCCCTCTCCCATAACCAAACCTTTCGCTGTCTGAATTCACTGATGTCTTTTACACCTAAACAAAATAAACTGATCTTTAATTCATACTCAAGCTGATCCATCAAAGCGATCACCGAATCCGTGCCATCAAGGGCTTTCTCCAAAAAGGGCCTAGCTAAACCCACCCTACTGGCTCCCATAGCGAGCGCTTTGGCCGCTTGCAACCCGTCTCTCATACCACCAGACGCCCAAACTTCCACGCCTAAACTGGGGTGCGCCGACAATTGGAGCAATGCCTTTGGAGTGGAAATCCCCCAATCCCTAAAGGTGTGGGCCGCTCGAGCCTGCGGACTCGCCTCTGGAGCCCGAAGTCCTTCGACCCGCCCCCAGTGGGTGCCACCACGCCCACTCACATCAATCGCCGCAACGCCTGCATCCACTAACTTTAAGGCGGTCGCATCTGTGATTCCCGACCCCACTTCTTTTACAATGACCGGAACCGAAAGGGCTTTGCTCAACTCAGCAATAGCAGAGAGGCCACCCTTAAACTGAGGGGTCCCCTCCAATTGCAAACACTCTTGAAGTGCATTCAAATGGACAAATAGGGCCACAGCTTCAGTATGATCCACCAATCTTTGAATCTGAGCGGTGGGAGTCTGGATCAATTGGGCTAAGCCAATGTTAGAGGCCAATAGAACTCCAGGGTATTGACGCCGCAGAGTTTTCCACTCTTGGTGGGCACTAAAATCTTCAAGCTCACGGCGCTGTGAACCAACTCCCAACAACCAACCTCGTGACTGACAGGCCTCGGCCAACACCTGATTAATACTGAGAGACCCGGTATGGCCGGCCGTCATTGAACTCACAAAAAATGGACTATTCCACTTTCGCCCCAAAGAATGGACACCGACCGAGACCTCGCCCAAATCGAGCTCAGGCAAAGCCTCTGGTAGCAGCGTCACACGATCCCAGTCCCCAGAGGCGGGCGATTGGGAGGCCTCCAGGAGCGAACATCGAATATGATCTTTTTTTCTGATTTCAAACTTTTCTGAATCCATTCCGTGCCCTCACCATCCCTTTGACCAAAAAAAAGGGGCCTATAAAGGCCCCTTTTTTGATTTGAACTTAATAATCAACATGCAATTGCATGCATCAACCCGCATTACAAATTATGCCAATGCCTGTTTTACAACAGCAGCAAATCCTGCAGCGTCTGTCACTGCCAAATCAGCCAAAACCTTACGGTCGATTTGCAAACCTTTTTTAGCAAGGGCGCCAATCAAAACAGAGTAAGTTGTGCCATTCAAACGAGCGGCAGCATTGATTCTTTGTGTCCACAAACGACGGAAAGTACGTTTTTTAGCCTTACGATCGCGGTAAGCATAAGCCAAAGCGCGGTCTACTTTTTCTACTGCGTGTGTATAGCAACGGCTATTCGCAGAGTAAAAACCTGACGCTCTTTTTAGAACTTTTTTGTGACGACGACGATTGGTAAAACCACCTTTTACACGTGCCATTTTCTATTCTCCCTTAAAAAATCAAACAACGTTGAATTTGCAGCATATTGGCATCAGCAACATAAGCTGTTTGACCCAAATGGCGCTTGGTTTTTGATTTCATGTGGGAGTTCAAGTGACGAAGGCGAGTTTGCTTTCTTTTCACTTTACCACTCTTCAATACTTGGAGGCGTTTTTTTGCTCCAGAGTGCGTTTTCATAGTCGCTCCTGATAATTAAAAGGGCGGAAATACCCAATGTACTTCTCTTGTTACAAGCCTCTCTTAACAAATGGAAAGCCAACTTAATCTGACATCAATGCGAAAATCAAGGGGTTTTTAACATTCCTAATCAAAATGACCCCTGCCACAGAAGTATGGAGCGGTCCCCACCGATGCAGGTCCATTCATGTCGCATTTGGGGGTTGCGATGGGGACGGAGCTTCTGTAACCTAGATTCTGCTGAAAAAGTCCAACTTCTTCGTTGGCCGCGCTTCAACTCTCACTCAACGTAGAGGAACTACGCCTCGTTCGATTTGAAGCTTGCCGCCTTGAATTTGGCTCTTTTTCAGCAAAATCTAACCTAAGGTTATTTCAGTCATTTCAGTTATTTCGCCATTGACACCATCACCACGGAACACGGAGGTCCTGTGACTTACCCTCTTTTGACGCCCACTGAAGCCATCCAATTGATACCCGCCACGGGCCGAATCTTTATTCAGGGCGCCGCTGCCACGCCGACCACTCTTATCGACGAACTCGTCCGCCAAGCCGACCGTTTCCGTGACCTTGAATTGATGCATTTACACACCATGGGGTCCGCTCCCTACGCATCTCCTCAGTGGCGCCATCATTTTCGGGTCACCAACTTTTTTGTTGG